>NZ_JAGKRI010000116.1:0-13187 GCF_017939255.1 Aeromonas sp. Prich7-2 | reverse complement strand
ACCGGTCTTGACAGTGAATGTGAAAAGAGTGTTTACCGAGATCAATACCAATAAGCGCAACGTTTTCCATGATGGCCTCTCCTGAAAGAAAAACACCCTGTCAGCGTACCGCTCACAGGGTGGGGGTGACCATCTCATTAGACCCCGCACATTGGCGGGGTCTTTGTTACAACCGGGATGGCACCAGGCAGAGGGCATTCAGCTGCGTTTGGCCTGCTTTTGCGCAATGGCGTCGGCGACGTCGGCCGGGTCCAGCACAATGCCTTCCTGATCCGGCGTCGGGAACACGGCCACGCAGAGATCATCCTGCTCCATGCCGTCCACCCAGCGATCCAGCCACACCTTGAGGGTGATGGACTGCGGCTTGCACTCGGCCCACTCCCCTTCGGCCCAGGCCTTGGCGTAGTCGGGATGCGGCCATACCGGGATGCAGTCTTCCTCTTCGGTCGTCAGCATCATGACGCCGTGTTCGTCGGTCAGGACAAACAGCTCTTCGTGCTCGACCAGCTTGCTGATGAAGTGATCAAAGCGGTAATCGGCGTTCAGTTGCAGCGCGGCATTGCGCTCGGTGTCGCTAAGTTCATAGCTCATCGGTCAAGTCTCTCGTTCAATAAAGGGCGACATGTTCACATCTTGCCGACCCCTTGTCCAGCAGGAGTAATGGGTCATCTGTCTTTCCATCGCCTCACCCCAGCTCGGGGGTCAACAGCCGGAGTCCCGCGGTCTCACCCAGTCGCTCCCTCAGCCAATAGGCGGACTCCACTTCCACAAAGCAGAGCTGATCCCGCCCCGCAGCGACCCCCACCATGATCTGCTCAAGCCGTGCTTGCTGGGCGGTACTCCAGGCAGCAACCAGCTTGCCGCCATGGGCCTCGTCCACCACCTCGCGGCGCAGCTCGAACAGGTTATCGGTGATCGGGCTGTTTATCTTGCTCGGGTGGCGCCAGTACATCTGCAGGTTGTCCAGCATCTCCTCATCGTAGCTTGCCAGCGCATCGAGCTCCGGCGTCTCTTTGCTCTGGGTCGCGAATTCACACCAGCCTGCCGACAAGGTAGCCAGACTCTGGGCATCCTTGCCATGCTGGCGCAGGGTTGTCACGTCTTCCCCACGAATGGCCGGCAGCCAGAGATCTCCTTGATGTTGCGCCAGGAGAGGGAGCAGCAAGGAGGGAGCATAAACAGGAAAACGGGGACCCAGAGAGTGCAGCAGAGAGACCAGAGTAACAGTGATCATGAGACGCGCCTTGAACAAGATGACCTGGCATCACGCCTGGTCATGAGGGTGAACGAGGGTGCCATTCTAGCATGTTTGCCTTGCTGGGGGCGTTTGCGTCCAGCCGGGCCGGTGATAGATAGCGTCCAAAAAAGCAGCGTTTGAACCAGAGCGGCCCCGATAAAGGCCAATTGTTTGAGCCAGCGCCCACTAAAGAGGCACCGGGGATGCTAGGTTCCATACATCTTTAGCGTAAGGAGTGCATCCATGAGTGGGATCAACCAGGTTTCTGACGATTTTGTGAATGAGCTGAAAATACTGGCGTGTTTTGATCCGGCCAACATGAGCCTGGGGATCAAGCTGCGCAGCGACATGTCGGAAGCGCTTTGCCAGGCGGCAGCGCGCCTGCACAGCCAGGGCCTGATCACCGCGGTAGATGGCGGCTATCTGACCCCTTTCGGCATGACCATGCTGGAGCATCTCCAACACCTGCTGGTCGCACTCAAGCCGAATTGAGCGGTTGTGGTGCCCAGAGCGAGAAGTTGAGCAACTCCCAGCGCTCTCCTTGTCGCAGCAGACAAGCAAACAGCAAAGGACCTTCGGGTCCTTTTATCTTGCCATCGACCAGCCACTCTCCCGCCCGTTTTGGCACCGGCTGTACCCTGATCTCATCGGGTTTCACCGCGTTTCCCAGGCGAACATGTACAAACTGTTGACACACGGACACGGCATCATTCACCGCAGGATCCGGCGTTGGCGTGCTGGCCTGACCGGTCAACGCCACGGTCAGCAAGAGGGAGGAGAGCAGGGTCATGACGCGTATTGAGAAGCCATGAAAACAAAAAGCCGTGGCACCAGAGGTACCACGGCTTTCTTAAATTCTGCAAGAATTACAGAGCAGTTACGTTCTCAGCCTGCGGGCCTTTTTGACCTTGGGTCACAGAGAACTGTACGCGCTGACCTTCAGCCAGGGTACGGAAGCCGTTACCTTGGATGGCGCTGAAGTGAACGAAAACGTCCGGGCCGTTTTCTTGCTGGATGAAGCCAAAACCTTTGGTTTCGTTGAAAAACTTAACGGTACCGGTGATCATGTTAGACATATCTTTAAACCTGTATTCAAAATAATTACTTATGCTTTTCAGCGGGTAAAGCTCAAAAAACGGGATTACTTATGAACAACAGGAAAAGATGTAAAACATCATATTCATTGACATAACTATCGCCCTTTCAAGCTGGTTGAGATTATACGTGCCTTTGTCGATTACGCAAACAAATTTGTACCCCGCCAGCGGCGGGGTACGGCGGTTTAGACTTGTGCCGACTCCAGTGCCTGGACCAGGGCTTTGAGGAAGCGAGCCGCCTCTCCACCGGTGCAGGCTCTGTGGTCAAACGTCATCGACAGGGGAAGTGCACGCACCGGGCGCGCCTCGCCGTGGATGAACACCACCTTCTCGAACAACTTGCCTGCTCCTATGATGGCCACCTGGGGTGGTGTGACGATGGGGCTGGCGTAACGGCCAGCGATGGCGCCAAAGTTGGTGAGGGTGATGGTTGCCCCCTGCAGCATTTCCCGCGGCACGGCACGAGCCTTCACATCGGCGATCATCCGATCCAGCCCCTGCCGTATGTCAGCCGGGTCCCGCTCTGCCACGTTCTCCATCACGGGCACATAGAGCCCATGCTTGGAGTCGACCGCGATGGCCACATTGACCTCCCTGAACAGGCGCCGCGACAGGGTCTCTCCGTCAAACCACGCGTTCATGGAGGGTTCGGCCCGACACGCCACGCCGATCGCCTTGATGAGGCGCACCGTCACATCTTCATCCGGGCGCCAGTGGCGCAAGTCCACTTCGTCGGTGATGCTCACCGGCACCACAGTCCGGTGCGAGAGCTCCATCGCCTTGGCCATGGCCCGGCGCGAGCCTTTCAGGAATTCGTTGCCGCTCTCCTGCTGGGCCTCGAACGCCTGTTGCACATCCTGCTCGGTCACCATGCCAGCGCTGCCGGTTCCCTTGACCTTGTCGATATCCAGCCCCAGTTTTTGCGCCAGCAGACGTACCGCTGGCATGGCTTGCACCAGCGTGCCGCCGGGCGCCATGGCCCCCACCACGAAATGATCCTCGATATGCTGCTGATGGGCGCTGACCTTGCCAACGACGGTGCCGTCATCCTCGCCCCCTTCAAACTCCACCAGCGGTGCCCCGATGTGGAGGATGTCCCCCTCCTGCCCGCACAATCTGGCGATGACCCCGGCCACCGGTGAGGGCACATCCACCAGCGCCTTGGCTGTCTCCACCGACAGCAGTACCTGATCTACCTGCACCGTATCACCGGCGCTCACCTTCCACTCGACGATCTCGGCCTCGGCCAGTCCTTCGCCCAGATCCGGCAATTTGAAAAATTTCATGACCTGCTCTCCCTCTGCTGGGACATCACCAAACATTGACAGACACCATGGAGCCCTGTGGCCCAGGCACTTGCGCATCCGTACCTGTCGCGCGTCATAGCCACTGGTTCTCCATCAGTTGCCGAGCTGCCTGCGCGATCTCCTGCTCGGTGATGAGGTAATACTCCTCGTTGCGATAGTAGGGGACGGCGGCATCCACGCCGGTGAGGCGTCTTGGCGGCGCCTTGAGGGCAGTCATCGCCTCTTCGGTCACCTGGGACACGATTTCGGCCCCCACCCCGAAACTGCCACAGGCTTCGTGTACTACCAGCAGCCTCCCGGTCTTGCGTACCGAGGTCAGGATGCTCTCCATGTCCAGGGGTTTGATGGTGGCAAGATCCAGCACCTCGCACTGGATGTCCTGCTCCGCCAGCAGGTGCGCCGCACGCATGACTTCCTGGATGCAAGCACCCCAGGCCACCACAGTGATGTCCCGGCCGGGACGCAGGGTGAAGCAGACATCCAGCGGCAGGCCGACGCCGTCATCCACCACATCCGACTTCATGGAGCGATAGATGCGATCCGGCTCGAAGAACATCACGGGATCCGGATCCCGAATGGCCGACAGCAGCAGGCCGTAAGCCCGCTTCGGGCTCGAAGGGATCACGACCCGCAGCCCGGGGATATGGGCAAACAGGGCCTCGACACTCTCGCTGTGGTGCTCGGGCGAATGGATGCCGGCGCCGTAGGGGGAGCGGTAGACGATGGGACAGGTGACGCGGCCACGGGTCCGGTTTCGCATCCGTGCCGCCTGGCAGATGATCTGCTCCATGCCCGGGAAGATGAAGCCCTGGAACTGGAATTCGGCCACGGGTTTGAGCCCCTGGGTCGCCATGCCCACCGCCACCCCGGCGATGAGCCCTTCGGCCAGCGGCGTATCGATGACCCGCTTGAACCCGAATTTATCGCGAAGCCCCACGGTGGCGCGAAACACACCGCCGTTGACCCCCACATCCTCCCCCAGTACCACCACACCAGGATCGCGTGCCATCTCGTGGTGCAACGCCAGATTGATCGCTTCGAGCAGCGTGATATCGCTCATAGTCCCTCCCCGCTCTGCTGCATGCCCTTGGCGATGATGCGCTGGCGCTGGGCAAGATAGGCCTTCGGCAGCTCGGCAAACTGGTAATCGAGCAGGGTCTCCGGCGCCTGGGGCGTGATGGCCTCATAGGCGGCAACGGCGCGTTCCACTTCCCGGCCCGCCTCTGCCAGCAGCGCCTGTTCCTGCTGCTCGTCCCACCAGCCCCGTTCAAACATGAACTGGCGCAGCCGCTTGACCGGTTCCCTGGCCCAGGCCGCTTCCACCTCGGCGCCGTCACGATAGCGAGTCGCATCATCGGCGGTGGTGTGATCCCCGAGCCGGTAGCTGACGGCTTCGATGAGCGTCGGCCCCTTGCCGCTGCGAGCCCGCTCGACGGCGGCGCGGGTCGCCTCATAGACCGCCACCACGTCATTGCCGTCCACCTGAAGGCTGCGCACCCCGGCCCCTATGCCCTTCTGGGCCAGGGTGGGCGCGCTCGACTGCAACTTGCGCGGCACCGAGATGGCCCACTGGTTGTTGTTGATGATCATCACCATGGGGAGATGCCAGACACCGGCACAGTTGAGCCCCTCGAGAAAGTCTCCCTTGGAGGTGCCGCCATCGCCGATGGTCACCACGGCGACTCTGGGCTGGTTGCGCAGCTTGAAGGCAGCCGCGATGCCGGCAGCATGGGTGATCTGGGTGGCGATGGGAACGCAGATGGGCAAGTCTTCCGACAACTCGCCATCGGCCTTGTAGAAGACACTGCCCCGTTCATCGCCGCCCCAATACTGCAGGTTCTGCTCCATGGGCACGCCCCTCACGTAGAGAGTGGGCATGTCCCGGTAGTAGGGCACATAGACATCCTCTGGCTGCATGGCGAGCCCGACCCCGATCCCCACCGCTTCCGCCCCGAGATGGGAGGGAAAGGTGCCGAGTTTGCCGGTTCGCTGCAGTGCTATCGCTTTCTTGTCGTAACTGCGCACCATCACCATGTTGCGGTAGAAGGTGTGCAGCATCGCCTTGTCCAGCCAAGTCGGCAGTGTCGCGACCGGGCGCCCCTCCTCATCGAGGTAACGAAGGAAGGGGATGTCGACATGGGTCATAACTGGCTCCTTGCCGTTGTCAGCGTCACCACCATGAGGTGACATTTAAAATGTAAACAACATGTTAACCAAAGGGCAACGAGATTCATCCAGGTAAGACCAGTAGAAACTTCTTTTATTTTCGAAGGTAATCGGAATTTTCGGCGAGCAGAAACAAAGAAGGGAGCCTGTTCAGGCTCCCTGTCATATCGAGTTCGGGATCATACCCATCACCGCCATGCTGCTTGCCACCGCCCGTGGCGCAGGGTCAGCATGACAAAAAGGCGTCAATTCACTCCCACAGACGGGTGGGTACCACCAGCAGCATGGTGCGCTGTCCGATGGCCACGTTGGCGTTGGGGAAGACCACCGCCTCCCGCGGTTTCTCTACCCTGTATTGCCGATCCCCATCTTCTGCCAGCACAAAACCCTGGGGAAATTCGGTGAAGTTGTCCACATCGCTGGCAAACAGGAAGCGGAACTGCTCCGACTGCTTGTTGATCACCCGATCTATGGCAAAAAGGGTGAAGTCATCGGCTCGCCAGGGCTCGAGGGCCACCTCATCCCGGGTCACCAGCTCCTGCAATGTCTGGCGCACCTCAATGAAGCGGGTCATGTCGTTTTCACCGAAGGGCCGCACCTTGCCCAGCTCCACCGTAAAGGCATGGGCGCCGTGCTGGTGCGAGCTGTAATAGCTGAAGGTGGTGGTCGGGCCGCTCGAGAGCAGTATGGTGCGCACGCCGCAGGCACCGAGGAAACGTACCTGCTCCTTGCAGTGGGGGCGTTCGTGGGGAAAGGGATAGACGGCAAACTTCTCGTGGCGCGAGCCGCGAATGGCGGTATGGAGATCGTAGTGGTAACGGGGCCTGGCCGAGTCGGCAAAGAAGCGGCTCACATACTGCTCCAGACGCATGGCGCGGATGCGCTCCCGGTTGCACAGCCCCTCCCCCTTGCTGTGGGCGCCCGAGAAGAGGCGGTTCATGTTCTCTTCCACCTCCCTCACCCCCTGGTTCATGGCGGCGGGGTTGCCAAAGAGGAAGAGCACCCGGTGACGAACCTTGAGCTCCTCTGCGAGCAACCGGGTCAGCAACTGGTTGCAGATCTCGATGGGGGCTGTCTCGTTGCCGTGGATGCCGCAGGAGAGGACGATGTCCTTGTGCCCGGGTTGCCCCGCCTCGGAAGCGGGTTCCAGGCAGATCACGCCGGTATCCCACACGCTCACCCGGGTACCGTCGGTCAGATTGAAGGCGAAAGGCTCGAGCTGCCACTCATGGCGGCGCGTCAGGGCCAAAAAGTCATGCTGGGGAATCATCCGTCTCACCCTTTAGTCTGGAATGCCATGGCCGGATTATACGCAAGGCAACCGGGCTTAAAATCAGTTTTTAAACAAATTCAAACAGTAAGGATACAAAAGTGGCGAGAATGAGTGACAACTCATGCAACAGGATCAAGCGGGGGGAAATACGGGAGAGGGAAAGCGGTGAACGGGTATCGGCAGGTGAAGACAGCATGCCTTTGGCAGACGGGTGGGCAGCATGCCCCTGGGATCAGCAGAAAAACAAGGCATCCATGCCCGGCTGATCAACCACGCCAGAACGGCTTGGTGGTCTCTTGATAGCGGTCGGCTTCGTTCAGACCGATGTCCTTGAGCAGGTAGGCGGGCAGCTCGGAGAGCTGGCGACGGCTGCGGCTGCGTTCCAGCCAGGTCAGGACGGTCATCTTGACGCGAGCAACCAGATTCGATTCGCTGGAATGCTGGTAACCGGCTTCGGTATAAGTCATGTTGGCCATGATATGGCTCCTCTCTCTCGTTCTGCGCAAGGCTCGGATTTGATGCGCAAAGCTTAGTCAGGGCGGGGAGGTGCCTCAATTGACGAATTTTGATACATGACATTAGTAAAAGTAATGGTTGATATCGCCAGAGCAATAAACATAACCATATGATTTTAAAATGAAATAATGCTGAAACTTTCCCCCTGGCAGCCTGGCAGCATTTTCTCCTGCGCCACCCACTTCTAACTATGCACTTTCCCACGCTAGCTATGCACGGCACGACGACGAGTCAGCAGGGTGCAAACTCTCGGCCACCAGGCTTTGTTAACAAATAGATCGCAACAAGATCGTTATTTAACAAAAAGATACGAACAGGCAACCTGAACCGGATGCCCCCATGTCACCCCCATCGTCAGGGTGGCACCGGACACTTGGCACCCTGCCATCATGCTGGTATGGTTATTTATACAGTGGTTTATCATGCTGCCTCCCCACGTTGTCCCGATACCATGCTGAACAGGGGAGCGGCACACACACAGGATCTGCCGATGGACACCTTTACCCCCACCGCCGCCCTGCGTCAACAGATGGCCCTGCTGGAGGCGTCGCTGGCACGCCTTGCCCGGCAACTGGGCCAGCTCGACCTGCTGGAGGCTCATGTCTATCCCCTCCCGGCCGTGGCCCAGGGGGAAGAGCATGAGCCCATCGAGGCCATCGAGGTGGGCTATCTCTCGGGCGAGGCGGCCCTGGCCGCCACCCTCGCCGCCTTTCAGGACCACAGCGCCCGCCCCGGCTGCTCCACCAAGGCGACCCACCGTCTGCCCGGCTGGCTACGCTTTCCTGCCGCCTGCGCCAGGGAGCTGGCCCCCGTCACCGAGGAGATCAACGCGCACAAGCTCGCCTTCAAGGCCATGGTGCAGGCGGCGGGCGGGCGGGACGAGAAGTTCGAGCTGGTGCACGGCGCCCTGCCCGGCGTCATCACCCTGCAGGTCTATCGCAAGCTGACCTGGCTTCAGGGGGATCTCCATTCGCTGGGCTTCACCTGGGCCGACAAGCAGAGCATCAGCCGCCTCAGCCGGGAGCAGGTACTGGAGATGCTGGAGCGCAGCCGCCGATATGTACCGGCGCTCTTTGACAACGAAGAGTGGAGCAAGATGGTGGATCAGGAGGTATACGACATTCGCCGCCTGCCAGCGGATGCCGCCCTGCGGATCCGCAGGCCGGTCAAGACCCACCCCATGATCAACCTGCTCTGGCAGGACCGGGAGCCCCGCAAGCAGCAGATCAAGGCGAGCCTTCCCCTGCTGCTCTGCTCCGATACCCAGCCGGCCGTCACCCATCTGGGCCACTACCCACCCAAGCTGCGCCAGGCACGCCGGGATCGCAAGATTGGCGGTGACCCCATCATAGAGCGGCTGCACCTCTACCTCTATCAGGGGTAGCGCAGGCTCGGCACCGCCACAAACGACAAGGGGAGCATCACGGATGCTCCCCTTGTCACATCGGGCGACAGCCCATCGCCGTCAGCTCATCAGCAGTGCCCGCAGGCTCTCCACATCCAGCCCCTTCACCTCGGACTGGCCGCTCAGGAGGCCGTCGGCCAGTGCCCGCTTCTCGTCGTGCAGCGCCACTATCTTCTCCTCCACCGTCTGCTCGCACACCAGGCGATAGACGGTCACCGGCTGGGTCTGGCCCATGCGGTGCGCCCGATCGCTCGCCTGATCCTCCACCGCCGGGTTCCACCAGGGATCGAGGTGCAGCACGGTGTCGGCCTGGGTCAGGTTGAGGCCCGTCCCCCCCGCCTTGAGGCTGATGAGGAAGAGTGGCACCGCTTCGTGGCGAAAACGCAGGATGGACTCCTGACGGGACTTGGCCGAGCAGCCCCCATCCAGATAGCAGTAGTCCCACTGCCGCTGTTCGATACGGCTGCGCAGCAGGCTCAGCAGATCGACAAACTGGCTGAACACCAGCACCCGGTGGCCACCATCGATGGCTTCGTCCAGCAGCGCCATCGCCTCGTCCAGCTTGCTGCTGGTCTGGGACCACTCCGGCATCACCAGCTGGGGGGAGCAGCAGAGTCGGCGCAGCCGGGTCAGGCCGCTCAGCACATGCATCAGGGCACGGCCATCGGCACTTTGCACCTGCTGCACCACCTCGCGCCGGGTCGCCTCGTAGAGCTGACGCTCCTCGGGGGAGAGGCTGATGTGATGGATGATCTCGGTCTTGTCCGGCAGCTCCGTCAGCACCTGTTGCTTGAGGCGGCGCAGGATGAAGGGGCTGATCACCGCCCGCAGCATCGCCATGTGCTGGGGATCCTTGACCGCCTTGCCAAAGCGGCGCTTGAACTCCCCGAGGCTCCCGAGCAGGCCGGGGTTGATGAAGCTGAACAGGCTCCACAGCTCCCCCAGATGGTTCTCGATGGGGGTGCCGGAGAGGGCGAGGCGAAAATCCCCGTCGAGCTGGAACAGCAGCTTGGCGCGCTGGGTACCGGCATTCTTGATCTGCTGTGCCTCATCCAGCACCATGCTCGACCAGCGGCGGGACTTGAGCGCCTGGGAGAGACTGCCGAGCATGCCGTAGTTGACCAGGACGATCTGTCCGGCCCTGGCCCCCTGGATCAGGGGCTCCCGCTCGGCGGGATGGTCGAACACCACCACCTCGAGCTCGGGGGCAAAGCGGGCCACCTCCTCCTGCCAGTTGGTGACCACTGACTTGGGCACCACCACCAGCGCCGGGCCCAGGTGCTGGCGCATACGCAGCACGATGAGGGCCTGCAAGGTCTTGCCCAGACCCATGTCATCGGCCAGACAGGCGCCAAAGCCGTGATGGGCCAGGGTCGCCATCCAGCGTACCCCCTCCTTCTGATAGTCCCGCAGCGCCGTCAGCAGCTCGGGGGGACAGCTCACCTCCTGCTGCCACTCCTGCTGGAGATTCTGCCAGGCGGCATCCCCCTCGGTGGTGATGACGGAGAGCAGGCGGGCCAGCGGATAGGCCAGCTTGTTGTTGATGCGCTGCTCGTTGTCCAGCATGGCCCCGAGCACGGTGAGGCGTTCCACCAGCTTGTCGCTCAGCATCAGACTGGTCTTCTCGTCGAGCTGCACCGTGCGCTGGCCCGGAGTCAGCTGGCGCAGGATGAGGCGAAGATCGAGGATCTGGTGCTCGTCCAGCGAGAGCGCGCCCTCCACCTGGAACCAGTCCTGGCGCCGCTCGATGCGCAGGCTCAGGGCTGCCTCATCAAGGCTCTTGAGGCGGGCGCTGTCCTGGTGCCAGTGCACCACCACACCAGCGTCCACCAGCTCGGGCAGGGCGTTGACCAGGGTAAGCGCCTGCTCCCCGTCCAGCTTCCACTCGTTGCCGGGCAGGCCGATGGGCAACTGGTTGCGAAGGCGCTGGGCATCGTCCTTCTCGGCAGCCAGATCCCGCTGCCAGTAGTGATACTCCCGGATACCCTGGCGCACGATGGCCTCCCCCTTGCCCAGAGGCAAGGGCGGCAGGTCCCCCTCCCGGGTCACCAGCTGGACCACGAGCTGCCCCTCCTGCCAGTCGAGCAGGACGGAAGGAACGCCGGGCCAGGGGGCCAGCTCGGCATTGCCTCTGAGCCCCGCCACCTGGCTGTGCCAGGGGAGATCGGGGATCGCATCCAGCGTGCGTTGCAGCTCCTCGAGCCCGGCCGGCGGCAATGCCGGAATGGCCTCCAGGGCCGGTAATCTGTCCAGCAGCGCCTGCGGTGTCAGAATAAGCTGCCACAAATCCTGAGCCAGGGGGACGATGTGCGCACCGCGGGCGGCGGGAGCAGGATGTAGTCTGGCGCTCATGCCCTCCCCGCTCTGAACCAGTTGCAACAGGGGGGCGCTGACGGCCAGTTGCAGCTTCTGCCCCTTGGCATTGAAGAGGCGAGGATGGTTTGCCAGGGGCACCCAGGCATCCCGGGGCAGCTTGCCCATGTTGCGCGGCAGGGTGCGCACCAGTGCCCAGTCCGCTTCGTCCAGCAGGCTGGCGTACTGGGTGGAAAGCAGGGCCGGATCGACCCTTCGCCCGGCGGTCCACTCCCCCTTGGTGCTCTGCTTCTGGATCTTGCACTCAAGCTCAGGCCCCTCCGCGTGGAGCAGCCAGACCAGCCGCTCCTGGGGCTTGCGCACCCCGCTCGAGCGTCCCAACCCCTGCAGCCAGTTGAGCCAGCTTGCCGAGGCGGGGGCCTTGCCTTCCTCCTCGGTGGCATCCTCTTCCTCCCCTTGAGCAGGACGCAACGCGCGCAGGGGCCAATGGGCGGCTTCCCGGCCAAGCAGGAGTCGCAGCAGATCCTGGCAGAAGGCCATCAGGCGATGCCGGGGCTCGGCGTCCAGCACGTGGGAGAGGTCCCACTTGTGCAAGATGGTCACCTGGGGGCTCTGCTCGCCGTGGCGCGCCAGGGCGCAGAGATCGAGCCAGAGGTAACCCCAGTGGAGCTCCTCCAGCGGCAGTTGCAGGGTATCGAACAGGCCGACCGCCTGGCCGTGGCGATCTCCGGCCCACTGCCCCAGCAGATCGGCCAGCAGGGGGGAGTGATGGCCCAGACTGCGCTGCCACTTCTTGCGCTGCTCGCCCCCCTGCACCGGATCTGCCTGTTGCAACCAGCCGAGCCAGAGCAGGGCGCTGAACATCCGGGGCCAAGGCGACGCCTCTTGCCCCTGCCACTGGCCAAGCGCCCCCAGCAGCCGCTCGGCCAGGGGCTGCTCATCCCCCTGCTGCGCCAGTTGTTGCAGTGCAGGCCAGTGAGTGGTTACCTCGCCGGTCAGCGGTCCGCAGAGCCACTCCCACTCGGTGGCCAGCACCTTGACCCGCGCCGCCAGTGCAGGGGCGCAAGGGGTGACCAGGGACGCCAGCGGCCAGCTCGCCTCCGGCTCGGCATCCAGCAGGGTCTGCAGGGCGAAGTGTTCGAGCAGCAGGGTTTGCCAGGCGGGGCTGGAGCCAGGCAGCAGGCGGCGGGCGTCGGGCAGATCCAGCAGGCTCAGGAGCTCCGCGCTCTGGTAATAGGCCGGGATCTGCCCCGCCTCCCCCAGGCAGAGCTCGCGCACCACCTCCTGTGCCCGCTCCAGGCCCGTGACCGAGGGGATGCGGGACCACTGCGGCATGGGGCACTCCCCCGCACGCACCGCCAGGATCAGGGTCAGGGTTCCCTCTGCCGTCAGACTCCACTGCTGCTCCGTTCGTTGACGGACAAGCCCCCACTGCTGCAACTGATCAAGGGTGTCGAGCAGCGCACGCCCGGGTGCGCCCGGGGCATAGAGGGTGTCTTGCAGGTAACGAGTGCTGGCGGCGCGCTGCAATTGCAGCTCGCAGAGCAGGGCATGGCAATCCGAAGAGAGGGTGAAGGCTGACATCAGAACTCACGGGCAGATGCAAAGGCGGAATTTTAACGGGAAAGCGGCGGCGGCTCGACCCTTAAGCGCGAATTAACACAAAAAAAAGCGGCGCAGGGATCTGGAAGCGCCGCCACGGCCAGGGCTCAGGCTGCCGGCGCCATAAAAAAAAGGTTCTTCGCGGGATCTTGGGGAAGTGGAAGTTGACAGACAGGGTGCTGGTAAACTGGCTGTCTCCAAACACACCACCACCATCACCCTGCTGTCGCCGTGCATCATATTGATATTGCCTCCTTCTGGCCAGGTTATA
>NZ_JAGKRI010000115.1:0-1607 GCF_017939255.1 Aeromonas sp. Prich7-2 | reverse complement strand
TGCGTGGCAGGAAATAACAGAGAAGTTGGAGTGGGCAATGGTGTATTTATCCAAAAACGGCAAAAAGAGTAGGCAGAGAAAATCCAAGCAAAACAACACGTTAGACGGTATTATTAATTCGCTTGCCGCTTAAGGTTCTGTACATGGATAGTGATTAGCATTAATAATGGTCATAGGCTTCGCGCGTGTTGATTTTGTTTGGCGATAAAATTAGATCACAAACGAAGCCTTTTTTATATCTATTTCAATTGGTTGGCGCTAAAGATCCTGTACATGTATCCGGCCTAGTTCTTCCATTACGGTCTACACCAAAATGTTCAATGTAAAGTTCAGGTTCTATGATTTTAAAGTCTGGGCGATAGTCAAAACCAATATCGATGCGCCGTTTGGTCACATATGGAGACTCATACTTATACTCAACACCATTTTCATAAAGGAAATTTGCTATAAGGAGTTCCTGGTAACCCTTAACGAGATCACTGTTGAGGGTTCTGAATTCGTTGTCCCTGATATACGCTTCATATTCTGACTTTGACTTAAAATCAAAAGGGTTAACGGGTTCTGGGAACAAGTTTATAAAGTCATAAATTCTATCGATATCCGATGATAAATATTCTTCAAGCCATGAGGTGACCCATAGTTTTAGTTTTACGTCATCCTCAGTAAAAATAGATATGTTGGTATCAACGTTTGAATTACGTAGGATCATCCTGCCTAACGCATGGAAAGTAGCAATCTCTGGAGTCGATTCTAGCTCAATATTAGATTTCTTAGCTTTATCTTCGAGGCGTTCACGTAGTTCGTTTGCAGCGGCATTGTTATATGCAAGAACCAAGATCTCCGATGGCTTTGCTAATCCTCGGTCTATCAGATCGAGGGTTTTAGCAACCATGACAGATGTTTTTCCAGTACCAGCTGCTGCAAGCACCATATTCCTATCATTGGAACGTAATACGCCCAAACGCTGTTCATTAGTTAATGGATTTGATTCTACGACATCAAAGAACTCTTTTCTTTTTATAAGTTGATACTCTTCATGCTGCTCGCGTATGTAGTCAATATTAAGAGGATGATATGATATTAGATTTTTTACCTTCTCTATTAGTTCAGGATTTAAATATCTTTCCCATTGTTCGCACTGGGCCTGATAGTCGTGGCTTAATGAAGTACATATTTGAGCAAGATTGTTCACCCAAGAATCTCTTGGGTACTCGTCAAAAGCAAGACTATAAAACTCGGTAACTTTCTGCTCTATTGTTGTTGTAATATGCTTTGCTATTAAATTATTTAGCGACTCAACGAAGCTATCTGAATCAGTACATCTAATAAATTTTTGTTTTTTAGTCTTACATCCAATTTTATAGGTAAGTATCCCGCCTAGAAATTTTCTTTCAAAAGTTGCAAAACTCCTGAAATCGGGTGCAGAATCATTTTCTAAAATAGTATCTTTTTTTGAGGTTACTAAGGAAGGTGCGAACAAGTCCCTGATATGAGATCATGTTTGTCATCTGGAGCCATGGAACAGGGTTCATCATGAGTCATCAACTTACCTTCGCCGACAGTGAATTCAGCAGTAAGCGCCGTCAGACCAGAAAAGAGATTTTCTT
>NZ_JAGKRI010000011.1:0-25532 GCF_017939255.1 Aeromonas sp. Prich7-2 | reverse complement strand
TGGTCTGCAAACGGCGCTTGTCGATCTCCTTGATGGTGTGCCAACCGACCCCGGTGAGCTGGCTGACATGGCGGATGGGGAGGTACTGAACGAGCGCTTCAATCCAGCACTGCATGCGCCGGGTGAGGCGGGAGCCAGAGGGGAGCTAGTCGATATGTTCACTGACGCGACCACAGCGCAGACAGTCGACGCGGCGAACAGGCAGTTGTAACCAGACTTGTCGGTCAAATAGGTCTCGCTCACGCACCCGGCGGATACGTTGGTCGTGGATCAATGGCGTGGGTTGCAGGCATCGGCGACAACGGGGCAACAGGTCGGCGCGAGGCTCAAGGGTAAACAGGGTGTGATGGTTGGCAGAAAGCGCTTGGGCGATGACGGTATAACCTGGCCAGAAGGAGGCAATATCAATATGATGCACGGCGACAGCAGGGTGATGGTGGTGGTGTGTTTGGAGACAGCCAGTTTACCAGCACCCTGTCTGTCAACTTCCACTTCCCCAAGATCCCGCGAAGAACCTAAAAAATGCCCGTCGATGACGGGCATTTTTGTTTTCAGAGTCTGGTTTTTCTTTTCATGGAAGAAAAATCAGTGGGCATCGACCCAGACAAACTTGAGGACGAACAGCAGGGCGACCACCAGCACGCAGGGGTTGATCTCGCGCCAGCGGCCGGTGCCCGCCTTCATCACGCAGTAGGAGATGAAGCCCACGGCGATCCCCTCGGTGATGGAGAAGCTGAACGGCATCATGACGGCGGTCATGAAGGCCGGCACCGCCTCGGTCAGGTCTTCCCACTTCACCCGGGTCAGCTCGGAGCACATCAGCACGCCCACGTAGATAAGGGCGCCGGCAGCGGCGTAGGCTGGCACCATGGCGGCGACCGGGGAGAAGAAGATGGCCAGCAGGAACAGCACGCCCACCACGATGGCGGTCAGACCGGTGCGACCGCCGACGGCGACGCCGGAGCTGCTCTCGATGTAGGCCGTCACGGACGAGGTCCCCATGAAAGCGCCGCCGACGGAGCTGACGCTGTCCACCACCAGGGCCTGCTTCATGCGCGGGAAGTGGCCCCTGTCATCGGCCAGCTTGGCGCGATTGGTCACGCCGATCAGGGTGCCGGAAGAGTCGAACAGGTTGACCAGCATAAAGGAGAAGATGATCCCGGCGAGGCTGATGTCCAGCGACCCCATCAGATCCAGCTGACCGAAGACGGGGGCAATGCTGGGCGGCACCGAGACGAACCCCTTGAAGGTGACATCCCCGAACAGCCAGCCCAGCGCCGTGGTGACCACGATGGCGATCAGCACGGCGGAGTGGACGCCGCGGGCGGAGAAGATGCAGATCAGGAAGAAGCCGAGCAGCCCCAGCAGGCAGGGCAGGGAGGTGAGGTCCCCCACGGTCACCATGGTCGCGGGGCTCGCGACCACGATGCCGGCATTGTGCAGGCCGAGCAGGGCGATCAGCAGGCCGATGCCGGCGGTGATGCCGACCCGCAGGGTGAGCGGTATGTTGGCGATGAGCCAGTAGCGCACCCGCAGCAGGGTGAGGATCAAGAGCCCCAGGGCGCCCCAGAAGATGGTGCCCATGCCAACCTGCCAGGAGTAGCCCATGCCGGCCACTACCACGAAGGCGAAGAAGGCGTTCAGGCCCATGGCGGGTGCCAGGGCGATGGGTAGATTGGCCAGCAGGCCCATCAGGATGCTGCCGATGCCGGCGATGAGGCAGGTGGTGACGAACACGGCCTGGGTGTCCATGCCCGCGGCAGAGAGGATCTGCGGGTTGACGAACACGATATAGACCATGGTCAGGAAGGTGGTGATGCCGGCGATGACCTCGGTGCGGACCGTGGTGCCATGACCGCGCAGGGCAAACAGACGCTCGAGCAATCCTTGCCCGGCAGCCGGGCTGGCGGTCTGCCCGGTAGCGTGATGTGGTTGATTCATGTTGGATTCCAATGGGTAACGTGAAATAAGCAGCAGGGGGCCGCACCCATCCATGCGGGGTGAAGGGCCCTGTCTCTGGCGATGAAGTGACCAGACTCGTCCTGATACCGTGACAGCGCGCACATTTTCACACAGGCGGCGGCGTTTACAAACCCCGGATCTGCGAGGCGGATCAATGAATAGAGCAAAAATTCAAACGTTTGCCCTTGGGGGTGTAAAAATGGGGCTCGATAGAACCTTCTCTGTGGGGACCATCAACGGCTCTTCAGGTAGCGCTCGATAAGCTGGCTCAGCACGGCATCGCTCTGCTCCAGCAAGGGAGCCAGACTCGCGCCCATGCGCTGCAGCAACAGGCCGGCTTGCGCCTCGCTCAACTTGCGCCCCTCGATGAGGAACTCCTGCTCCGGCAACTGCTTGTCGTGGCGGGGGAGCAGCACCCAGCTGACCCGCCCGGGTTCGATGGCGGCAAAGACCCGGCTGGCCGCGGTGCAGAAGGTGTCGATGTGCTGCTTGCCATCCGGACCCAGACAGCCGGGTTCGATCCGGATCTGGATGGTGAGTCTGGTCGTGGTGGGTTGGGTCATGGTTCTATGCTGCCAGGGTAGGGAGGGGAATTGTAAGCCAGGAGGCGATAAAAAGGGGAGCCCGGGCTCCCCTTGTCCGCATATGCAGCTCGCTTGTCGCAATGGACGCGGTGCGGCTGACTGTACCAATCGTTCCCTTTACTTGGCGATGCGCTTGTACTTGGCGCGGCGCGGCTGGACGGCCTCGGCGCCATAGGTCTTCTTCTTCCACTCTTCGTATTCGGTGAAGTTGCCCTCGAAGAACTCGATCTTGCCCTCGTCCTGGTAGTCCAGGATGTGGGTGGCGATGCGGTCGAGGAACCAGCGGTCGTGGGAGATGACCATGGCACAGCCGGGGAACTCCAGCAGAGCGTTCTCCAGGGCGCGCAGGGTTTCGATGTCCAGATCGTTGGTCGGTTCGTCCAGCAGCAGCACGTTGCCGCCGGTCTGCAGCAGCTTGGCCAGGTGCAGACGACCGCGCTCGCCACCGGAGAGCTCGCCAACCCGCTTCTGCTGGTCGGAACCCTTGAAGTTGAAGCGGCCGATATAGGCACGGCTCGGGAACTCGTAGTTGCCGATGCGCAGGATATCCTGGCCGTCGGCGACTTCCTCGAACACCGTCTTCTTGTCGTTCATCTGGTCGCGGAACTGATCCACCGAGGCCAGCACCACGGTGTCACCCAGGGTGATGGAACCGGAGTCCGGCTGCTCCTGACCCGACATCATGCGGAACAGGGTCGATTTACCGGCACCGTTCGGGCCGATGATGCCGACGATGGCGCCCTTCGGAATGGAGAAGGAGAGATCGTCGATCAGCTGGCGGTCGCCATAGGACTTGCAGAGGTTGGCCACCTCGACCACCTTGTCGCCGAGGCGGGGTCCGGGCGGAATGAACAGCTCGTTGGTCTCGTTGCGCTTCTGGTAGTCGTTGGTGTTGAGCTCCTCGAAGCGCGCCATACGGGCCTTGGACTTGGCCTGACGGCCCTTGGGGTTCTGGCGAACCCACTCCAGCTCCTTCTCGATGGACTTGCGACGGGCCGCTTCGGAACTCGCTTCCTGGGCCAGACGGGCGTCTTTCTGCTCCAGCCAGGAGGAGTAGTTGCCCTCCCAGGGGATGCCCTCGCCACGGTCCAGCTCCAGGATCCAGCCGGCCACGTTGTCGAGGAAGTAGCGGTCGTGGGTGATGGCCACGACAGTGCCCTCGTAGTCGTGCAGGAAGCGCTCCAGCCAGGCCACGGATTCCGCATCCAGGTGGTTGGTCGGTTCGTCCAGCAGCAGCATGTCCGGCTTTTCCAGCAACAGGCGGCACAGGGCCACGCGGCGGCGTTCACCCCCGGAGAGGTGCTTGATCTGGGCATCCCAGGCCGGCAGGCGCAGGGCGTCGGCCGCGCGCTCCAGCTGGTTTTCCATGTTGTGGCCGCCCTGGGCGGCGATGATGGCCTCCAGCTCGCCCTGCTCGCGGGCCAGCTTGTCGAAGTCGGCGTCCGGATCGGCGTAGGCCGCATAGACCTCGTCGAGGCGAGCCATGGCGCGTTTCACCTCGCCCACCGCCTCTTCGACCGCCTCGCGCACCGTCTGCTCCGGATCCAGCTTAGGCTCCTGGGGCAGGTAGCCGATCTTGATGCCGGGCTGCGGGCGGGCTTCCCCTTCGATCTCGGTGTCGATCCCGGCCATGATGCGCAGCAGGGTGGATTTACCGGCGCCGTTCAGACCCAGCACGCCTATCTTGGCGCCCGGGAAGAAGGAGAGGGAGATGTTCTTGAGAATATGACGCTTGGGCGGCACTACCTTGCCGACCCTGTTCATGGTGTAAATAAATTGAGCCATTGGCTAATTCTCTTCCTTTTCAGCAGTTTAATGTCGTGACATTAACAGACTGATGTCGTGGTGGGGCCGGGTCGACGGGCCGTCAACCCGGTTCCAAAAAACCCGTCGATTGTAAACCAATGGGGAGGGGGCGGCAAAGCCGGGGAGCGGGGAGCCAGGGGGCTGGCGAGCGGCCGAGAGGCGGCAGCGGACAGGAGCGTGCCGGGCCCTGTCTTAAGATTTCCTTAAGCCTGGCCCGATAGGATTCGTGCGGATGAGATGGCCGGTGAGTGGTGCTCAGCGTGGCAGCCGGCGCTCCTTGGCCGGATCCTGCCCCGAGTAGTAGAGCACCCGCTGCACGTACTCCTGGGTCTCCCGATAGGGGGGCACGCCGCCGTGGCGCAGGACGGCCTGCTCCCCGGCGTTGTAGGCGGCGCTGATCCTGACCCAGTCCGGGCCAAACTGCTTCTCCAGCCACTTCAGGTAGATCATGGCGCCACGGATGTTCTGCCGGGCGTCGAACGGCCGGGTCACGCCGAAACGGGCCTGGGTTTCGGGGATGAGCTGCATGACCCCCTGCGCCTGCTTGGGGGAGACGGCGGTGCTGTTCAGATTGGACTCGGCGATGGCGATGGCCAGCGCCAGCTGGGGATCGACCCTGTGGCGCTTGGCCGCCTGGCGGATCATGCTGGCCAGCTGCTGCTTGCTCGTGGATTGCCGGGCCAGGTAGCTGTCCTGATCGAAGGGGGTGCTGGGCCGCACCCAGGGGGCGCCGCCTCCGCTGCCACCGACGCCACAGGTGCCGAGGGGGGCGTTGCCGACCCGCTCGTTGTAGTAACGGGCGGCTTGCTGGTTGCCAAGGCGCATGGCCATGGCCAGGTAGGCGTTGGCGCTGCGGGCATTGCGGATCCCCTGGGGGCCGCGAGCCAGCAGGCGACCGATGCGGTAGTAGGCTTCCGGGTTGCCCAGGCTGGCGGCGGTGCAGTAGTGGGCGATGGCCTGCCTCGGGTTGCCGCGCTCCATGGCGGCGCCCTGGCGCAGGGCGCTCATCGCCTTGGGGGCCTGGCGAAATGCATCGGCATGGGCCGATGCCGTGGTCAACAGCAGGAGCAGCCCCCAGCCCCAGGCGCAGAGTCTCTGCATGATGGTTACCTCGTTGGCTTGTCCGGAAGATATAGGTTCTCCACGGGTTGGCTGCCAGCCAGACGATGGAACATGTGGTTATGTGTTCGTCCATCAGAGATGAAAACGGTATGGAACTTTTGAGACAGAGGAAAACCTCGCCCCATGGCATGCCATGCATTCTCGGGTTGTGGCGATGCCGGGCTGGAACTTATAGGTCGACCTTAGTTGATGCGCTTATTAATTGTTGAATGATAGACTGCGACCAGCGCCATGCAACGCCTTGTTTTTACGTGAGATGGACACAGTTCTCACCGGTTTTTCATGATATAAGCAACAGGATTTGTTGCCCCTTTTTATAGTCGGGAAGCTCATATGGGTTATTCAGTCGATGTATCAGTAGTGGTGCCTGCCAAGGATGAACGGGACAATCTGGCTCCCCTCATCGGGGAGATAGATGCGGCCCTGGGCGGCAAGTACGACTACGAGTTGATCTACGTGGACGACGGCAGCGAGGACGACAGCTTTGCCGTCCTGTGCGAGCTGAAGGCGCGCTTCGCCAGCCTGAGGGTCGTGCGCCACGTGCGGGCCGTCGGCCAGAGCATGGCGGTGCTGAGCGGCGTGCGTCACGGTCGTGGCGACTGGCTGGTGGTGCTGGACGGCGACGGCCAGAACGATCCGGCCGACATTCCCGCCATGCTGGAAGAGGCCAAGCGCCGTTTCGCGGCGGACAAGAGCCAGGTCGGGCTCATCGGCCATCGCGTCAATCGGCGCGATGACTGGGTGAAGCGCCTCTCGTCCAGGCTGGCCAACGGCTTCCGCGATCTGCTGCTGCGGGACGGCATCCCGGATACCGGCTGCGGCCTCAAGGTGGTGCGCCGCGACTGGTATCTGCGCCTGCCCGGTTTCAACCATATGCACCGCTACATCCCGGCCCTGATCCAGGCCCAGGGTGGCCGCATGTCCCCCTGGCCGGTCAATCACAGACCCCGGCAGGCGGGCATCTCCAAGTACGGCGTCTGGAACCGGCTCTGGGTCGGGCTGGTGGACGTGGTCGGTGTCTGGTGGTTGCAGCGCCGCTCCAAGGTGGTCGAGGTGAGGGAGACATTGGAGTGATCGATGCCTTGCTCTCGATGCCACTGACCTGGCTGGACTGGACGGGTCTGCACGTCACCGGCTGGAAGATCATCGGCTACACAGGGGCGCTGATGTTCGGCGGCCGCTGGCTGGTGCAGTTCGTCGCCTCCAAGCGCGCCGGCAAGCCGGTGATCCCGCGCATGTTCTGGTACATGAGCGTGCTCGGCAGCCTGATGACCCTGAGCTACTTCGTCTTCTCGCCCAAGCAGGACTCGGTCGGCGTGCTGCAGAACCTCTTCCCCACCTTTACCGCCCTCTACAGCCTCTATCTGGATATCCAGCACAGAGGCTGGAAGCGGGACAAGGTCGTCAACGACTATGAGGCTCGTCATGGTAAATGATCGTTACCTGCTCAATCAGAGCTCATTCGGCTGGTTGCTGCTGATCGCCCTGGTGGTGCTCGGCGCCGGCCTCGGCCTGCGGGACCCCTGGCCCGCCGATGAACCCCGTTTCGCCCTGATCGCCAAGGAGATGGTGGAGAGCGGCCAGTGGCTGTTCCCCATGCGCGGCGGCGAGATCTACCCGGACAAGCCCCCCATGTTTATGTGGGGCATCGCCATCGGCTATCTGCTGACCGGCTCCATCAAGGTGGCGTTCCTGCTGCCCTCCCTGCTGGCGGGTCTGCTGACCATCACGCTGGTGTGGGACATGGGCCGCCGCCTGTGGAACCCCTCGGTCGGCTTCCTGGCCGGGCTGTTGCTGCTGTTTACAGTCCAGTTCACCCTGCAGGCCAAGACGGCGCAGATCGATGCGCTGGTCACCTTCTTCATCACCCTCGGCGTCTACGGCTTCGTCCGCTTCCTGCTCTGCGGTGGCGGTTGGCGCTGGTACTGGCTCGGCTGGTTCGCCGCCGGGCTCGGCATCATCACCAAGGGGGTGGGGCTGCTGGCCCTGCTGATCCTGATCCCGGCTGTCTGGACCCACAGGGAGAAGATCCGCGCCGCCACCAGGGGCGATTGGCTCAAGGGGCTGGCGGGGCCGCTCTTTATGGTGCTGGCCATCGCTCTCTGGCTGGTGCCCATGTTGCTCGCCGTGGCCCAGAGCGGGGATCCCGTGCTGCAGGCCTACCGGGACAACATACTGCTGCGCCAGACGGTGACCCGCTATGCCAACGCCTGGCATCACGTCAAACCCTTCTGGTACTATCTCACCTCGGTGATCCCGCCATTCTGGCTGCCGCTCTCCCTGCTGCTGCCCTGGCTGGTGGTGGCCTGGCGCAAGGCCATCCAGGGGCAGGACAGGCGCATCATATTGCTGCTCGGTTACCTGGTGCTGGTGATCCTCTTCTTCTCGGCCTCGCCGGGCAAGCGCGGCGTCTATGTCACGCCGGGTACGCCGGCGCTGGCCCTGCTGACGGCTCCCTTCGTTGCCGATCTGCTGGCGCGGGTCTGGCCCGCACGCCTGCTGGGTGGACTCGGCTGGCTGCTGGGGATCATCTGTGTGGGCGGGGCGGGGGCGCTGGCCTTCAGCGCCGGGCTGGCGAGCAGACTGGAGGATCTGGGCCCGGCCCCCTGGCTGCCCCTGCTGGCGATGGGAGGGGCGCTGCTGCTGGTCAATGCGCTGCTGCGCCGGGCGCCGCTCAGTGCCCTCCTCTGTTCGCTGGCGGTGGGGTGGCTCATCTACTCCAGCTGGATCTGCGTGAGGCTCAACGACATGCGCACCCCGGAGGGGGTGATGGCGCTGGCGGCGGAGCGGGTGCCTGCGGGGAACGAGCTGCTGCTGGCCGGTTTCAAGGAGCAGCACCTGCTGTTCAGCCAACGGCCCCTGCGACATTACCCTTATCTGATGGGGGATGGGGAGCAGGCGCGCGAGGCGGCGGCCTGGATTGCGGCCGCTCCCGGTCGCTGGGTGCTGGGCGCAGCCGATCTGATGGCGGTCTGTTTCGACGCAGATCGCATGGAGAGCCTCGGTAACCGCCACCGCACCGACTGGCTGCTGGCCGGGCCTGAGGCCCTCAAGCCGGCCTGTCGCGGTCTGAGCCCACAGATAGCGCCCTTCAGCTATGCCCCCGGGCCCTGAGCCCGGACGGCAGGAGAGTAAGCCGGATAAACAGAGGGGCTGCCATTGGCAGCCCCTTTCTATTTGGATGATCCTGTGCGGTCAGATCCTGTAGTACTCCCTGTACCACTTCACAAAGCTCTCGACCCCTTCGGTCAACCCTACCTTGGGGCGATAGCCGGTTGCCTCGAACAGCGCCTCTGTGTCGGCCCAGGTGGCGAGCACGTCGCCGGGCTGCATGGGCAGCATGTTGCGGATCGCCCGTTTGCCGAGCACCGTCTCTATGGCCTCCACGAAGTCCAGCAGCCGCACCGGGCTGCCGTTGCCGATGTTGAAGAGGCGGTAGGGGGCCGGGCTGGCATCCGTCTGCCCCCGCCAGTTGGTATCACCGACCGGTGGCCTGTCCGCGACCCGTACTATCCCCTCCACGATGTCGTCCACATGGGTGAAATCCCGGCTGAGCTGGCCCTGGTTGTAGATGTCGATAGGCTCGCCCTTGAGGATGGCGCGCACGAACTTGAACAGCGCCATGTCGGGGCGACCCCAGGGACCGTAGACGGTGAAGAAGCGCAGGCCCGTGGTGGGCAGGCCGTAGAGGTGGGAGTAGGAGTGGGCCATCAGCTCGTTAGCCTTCTTGCTCGCCGCGTAGAGAGAGACAGGGTGATCCACTCCGTCCGTGGTTTTGAACGGCATCTGCTCGTTGAGGCCATAGACCGAGCTGGACGAGGCGTAGACCAGGTGCTGTACCCCGTGATGGCGGCACCCCTCCAGCACGGTCAGGGTGCCGGTGAGGTTGCTGTCGGCGTAGGCAAAGGGGTTGTCCAGGGAGTAGCGCACCCCGGCCTGGGCCCCCAGATGGATCACCCGGTCAAACTGCTCGCGGGCAAAGAGCGAAGCCATGGCCGCGCGGTCCGCGAGATCGGTGCGCTCGAAGCGAAAGCCGGGCAGAGGCGTGAGCAGGGCGAGGCGCGCCTCCTTGAGACTCACCTCGTAGTAGTCGTTGAGGTTGTCGATGCCGACCACCTCGTGGCCCTCGGCGCACAGCCGCCCAGCCAGGTGAAAGCCGATGAAACCGGCTGCGCCGGTGACGAGATACTTCATCGCGGCTGCCCCAGACCGTGCGCCTGTTCCAGGCTGTCGCCTCGGCCGATGGCGTAATAGGTGAAGCCGCGCTGGCGCAGGCGGGCCGGATCGTAGAGGTTGCGACCGTCGATGATGACGGCCTGCTTCAGGGTGCGCTGGATCAGCTCGAAGTCGGGGGCGCGGAACTGCTGCCACTCGGTGCAGATGAGCAGGGCATCGGCCCCCTGGAGGGCCGCCTCCTGGGTGCCGCACAGGGTCAGGTCGTCCCGCAGGCCGTAGAGGTGCTGGGCCTCTTTCATGGCCTCGGGGTCGTACGCCTGCACCCTGCCGCCGGCGGCCCAGATGGCGTCCATCAGCACCCGGCTCGGGGCCTCCCGCATGTCGTCTGTGTTGGGCTTGAAGGCGAGCCCCCAGAGCGCGAAGGTGCGGCCGCTCAAGTCGGCGCCGAAGTGCTGGTGCAGCCGCTCGGCGAGCCTGTGCTTCTGCCTGTCGTTGACCTGTTCCACCGAGCGCAGCAGCGGCGCCTCGCAGCCCGCCTCCTTGGCGGTGTGGATCAGCGCCTTCACGTCCTTCGGGAAGCAGGATCCGCCGTAGCCGCAGCCCGGATAGATGAAGTGGTAGCCGATGCGCGGATCGGCGCCTATGCCCTTGCGCACCGCCTCGATATCGGCCCCCAGCTTCTCCGCCAGATTGGCCATCTCGTTCATGAAGGAGATCTTGGTGGCCAGCATGGCGTTGGCGGCGTACTTGGTCAGCTCGGCGCTGCGCTCATCCATCTGGATGATGCGATCGTGCTGGCGGTTGAAGGGGGCATAGAGCTCCTCCAGCAAGGCGAAGGCATGGGACGAGCCGGTGCCGATGATGATGCGATCCGGTCGCAGACAGTCACTGACGGCGGCCCCCTCCTTGAGAAACTCGGGGTTGGAGACCACCTCGAGCGGCAGCTCGACGCCGCGCTCGCGCAGTATGGCCTCGATGTGCCGGCGCACCTTGGTGGCGGTGCCGACCGGTACAGTGCTCTTGTTGATCACGACTTTGCCAGCCTGCATCAGGCGGCCTATGGTGCCGGCCACCGCCAGCACGTGCTGCAGATCGGCTGAGCCGTCCTCATCCGGCGGGGTGCCGACCGCGATGAAGATCAGCTCGGCATAGCCCACCCCCTCGGCCACGTCCGTGGTGAAATGCAGGCGGCCGGCCTGGTGGTTGGCCTGCACCATGGGGGCGAGACCGGGCTCGAAGATGGGGATGATGCCCTCTTTCAGGCGCTCGACCTTGACGGCATCCACATCCACGCAGGTTACCTGGTGACCCATCTCGGCCAGCACGGCGGCCTGGACCAACCCCACATAACCTATCCCGAATACGGCGACTCTCATCTACTGTTGCTCCGCAGGCAATTGCAAGGCACTCATTCTAGAACGATTCGCTGCCGCGAGCAGCGGGAACCGTCCGCTTTTTCAGGCCGCTGTCAGTTTTCGGGGGAGCGTTATTTTGGTGCAAGGGTTGTAACGCCATGCTGACGCGCACCATTTTGGCGCATATCGTCGCGTACTTGTGATCCGGCTCACTGAAATCGGACACTGTGGTCATAAACGAAGTCCCGATCCACGGGGCTCGCCACCGCCAGTGCTGGCGACAGACACTCTTTTCACTTCGCATGGACACCCGGTTATGGACAACACCCCCCGCTCTGCGCACCCGCTCTATGAGGATGTGCTCGCCCTGCTGACCGCGGCAGGCTTCGTCTCCCTCGGCATCTTCCTGTTCCACCAGGTCGGCCTGCTCACCGGCGGCACCGCCGGGCTGGCGCTGCTGCTGCAGCAGGTGACCGGCATCAGCTTCGGCCTGCTGTTCTTCGCCATGAACCTGCCGTTCTACGCCCTGGCCTGGCTCAGGATGGGGCCGCGCTTCACCCTCAATACCTTTGCCGCCGTGGCCACCGTCTCCTTCATGACGGATCACCTCAACGCCGTGCTGCAGATAGGCAAGATCGAGCCCGTCTACGCGGCGCTCATCGGCGGCACCCTGATCGGCATGGGACTGCTCATCATGTTCCGCCACAAGGCGAGCCTGGGGGGCTTCAATATCCTGGCGCTCTTCATCCAGGACAGGTTCGGCATCCGGGCAGGCAAGCTGCAGATGGGACTGGATTGCGCCATCGTCGTCGCCTCCTTCTTCGTGGTCTCTCCCTGGCTGCTGGTGCTTTCCGTGGTGGCAGCCATCATCTGTAATCTGGTGTTGACACTCAATCACAAGCCGGGGCGCTACCAGATAGCCTGATGTGCCCGTGGGGATTGCCCTGCTGGTCAGCCCAAGGCTGGATACCGCAAAAAGACAGAGCGCCTGATGGCGCTCTGTTGCTATCTGCCCCTGGGTGTCACACCACTATGGGAACGCCACTCTCGGGGTGGTGGATCACCTGTGCGGGGTAGTTGTAGAGGCGCGCGATGAGCTCCGGAGTCAGCACCTCGCCTGCGTTGCCGTCAGCCATCAGCCTGCCCTGCTCCAGCATCACCAGTCTATCGGCGTAGCGGGCTGCCAGATTGAGGTCGTGCAACACCACCAGCACGGCGGTGTTGCGACCGGCCAGGGCGCGGGCCATGGTGAGCAGCTGGTGCTGGTACTTGAGGTCGAGGGCCGAGGTGGGTTCGTCGAGCAGCAGCAGCCGCGCTTGCTGCGGTTCGTCCGGGGCCTGCCAGATCTGGGCCAGCACCCGGGCGAACTGCACCCGCTGGCGCTCCCCGCCGGAGAGGCCGGGGTAGAGGCGGCCCGTCAGGTGATCCACCCCGGCGTGGGTCATGGCGGCACGCACAATCTCGTCGCGTCGGCTTGCCGGCTCGCTGTGGGGCAGTCGCCCCATGGCCACCACCTCCTCGCACAGGAAGGGGAAACTCAGGGACGAGCTTTGCGGCAGCACCCCGAGCCTGTGGGCCAGCGCGTTGCCGGCCCACTCCTGGCGTTTCTGGCCGAACAGGGCGATGGTTCCCTCATGTGCCAGCTCGCCGGTCAGGCATTTGAGCAGCGAGCTTTTTCCGGCGCCATTCGGGCCGAGCAGGGCGGTCAGACTGCCGGCCTGCAGCTCGAGATCCAGGCGGTCCAGAATGAGGCGGTTGCCCAGGCGGAGGCTGAGCTCCCGGCAGAGAAGCAGGGGGGGGGATCCGGGCAAGGTGACGTTCTCCTGTTACAGCGTCCGGCGGCTCTTGACCAAGAGCCAGATGAAGAAGGGCGCCCCCATCAGGGCGGTGATGATGCCCACCGGCAGCTCGGCCGGCGCCAGCAGGGTGCGGGCCAGCATGTCGGCCCCCAGCAGCAGGCCTGCCCCCAGCAGGGCCGACAGCGGCAGCAGGCGGATATGGTTGGGCCCCGCCAGCAGCCGTACCAGATGGGGAACCACCAGGCCGACGAAGCCGATCATGCCCGCCACCGCCACCGCCACGCCGACCCCGGCGGCGGTGAGCAGGATCTGGCGCCGCTTGAGCGCCTGCACGTTTACCCCCAGATGACGGGCCTCTCCCTCTCCCAGCAGCAGGGCGTTGAGGGGGTTGGCGTCGCGCATGAAGAGCCACAGCAGGGCGGCCAGGGTCGCCAGGGCCAGCGCCACGTCCAGCGGCTTGCCCGCGGCCAGCGACCCCATCTGCCACAGGCTGAGGTTGCGCAGCATCTGATCGTCCGCCAGGTAAGTCAGCAGCCCTATCACGGCACCGGACAGCGCCGTGATGGCGACGCCGGCCAGCAGCATGACGGTGACCGAGGTTCCCCCCTCACGGGTACCCAGCAGATAGACAAGCGTGGTGGTGAGTGCCCCGCCGAGAAAGGCGAGCAGGGGCAGCAACCCCAGGCCGAGCAGGCTCTGCAGGTGCGAGCCCAACGGGGCGAGCAACACGATGGCCAGGGCCGCGCCGAGTGCCGCCCCACCCGACACCCCTATGATGCCGGGGTCTGCCAGGGGGTTGCGAAACAGTCCCTGCATCACGGCGCCGCAGAGGCCGAGAATGCCCCCCACGGCGATGCAGAGCAAGGTTCGTGGCAGACGGATCTCCTGCACGATCAATAATTTGTGAGCCTCAATCCCGCTCTGTGGTCCGGCAAACAGGGCGCGCAGGCTCTCACCAAGGGAGAGGGACATGGGGCCGGTCGCGAGGGACCCGACCAGCAGCAACGCCAGCGCGCAGCCGGTCAGGGCGAGCAGCCAGGGCAGAGGCAGGCGCATCAGGAACCCTGCTTGATCCACTGGGCGATCTGGTTCGCCTGTTGCAGGGAACGAAGGCTGAGGCCCCCTTGCAGGGCATGTCCGTCGATGGCGTGGATGGCCTTGTTCTTGCCTGCCGGGGTGGCTGACAGGGCGGGCACCTGGCTCAGGACGGCGTCGGGATCCTGATACTGCTGCCAGTCGCGGCCGCTCACCAGCACCAGATCAGGTTGCAGCTCGATGAGGGATTCGGTGGAAACGGGCTTGTAGTCGTGGAGCCCAGCCACCGGATTGACGCCGCCCGCCAGGGTGACGAGGGCGCTGGCGGTGGTGTTGCCGCCAGCGATGCTGGTGGGCTGACCCTTGTGCAGCAGCAGGAAGGCGACCTTGAGGGGCTTGTTCTGCTTCGCCTGCGCCGCCAGGGTGTCGCTCTGGGCGGCAATCTCCTCCTTGAGCTTGCTCCCTGCCGCCTGGTCACCCAGGAGATGGGCCAGGGTATCGATGCGCTCGTTGAGGTTGGCCAGCGTAGGGGCTGTGGCCATGACCTCGACCTTGACGTTGGCACGGCGCAACTGATCAAGCGTGCTGTTCGGGCCCATCTCGTCGCTGCCGACCACCAGGGTCGGAGAGAGACTCAGGATCCCTTCGGCGGCGAGGGCACGGTGATAGCCGACCTTGGGCACGCCTCTGGGCTCCGGACTGCTGACATCGGTGGCGACCAGGCTCTGCTCGCCTCCCAGTGCCAGGATGAGTTCCGTGGTGGCCGGGCCTATGCTGACGATACGCTCCCCCGCCATGACGGATGGGGAAGAGAGGGAAAGGGCACAGCCGAGCAGGCTGAATGCGAGGGCAAAACGACGGCCCATGCGAACCTCCGAAGGATGAATGAAATAGGGTTGCCGCCGAGAATATCAAGTCGCCCATCAAAATGCACTGAGAATGAAAGCGATTATCAATTGCGTTACTTGGGGCGCTTTATTACAGTATCCGCCGCGACACCGAGCACCATCGCCAGATCATCCAGGGAGAACCGATGAGCATTGCACAACGCATTCACGCGCTGCTGGAGCAAGACCCCAGCGCCCACCCGTCCACCCTCGCCACCGAGCTGGCCGTCAGCGAGTGGGAGGTGGTACGCCATCTGCCTGCCGCCCTGATGACGCAAGTGCCGGCCGGGGAGGCCGAAGCCCTGCTGGCGGACTTGTCCAACTGGGGTCAGGTGACCACCATCGTCGAATCCGATGGCTCCATCTTCGAGGTGAAGGCTCCCTTCCCCAAGGGCAAGAACGCGCGCGGCTACTACAACCTGATGGGGCGGGACGGCGAACTGCACGGCCACCTCAAGCTCGACAACGTGGCGGGCATCGCCCTGGTCAGCAAGCTCTTCATGGGCAAGGAGGGGCACTCCTTCCAGTTCTTCGGCCACAGTGGCCGCTGCATTTTCAAGATCTACCTGGGCCGGGACGAGCAGCGTCAACTGCTGCCTGAGCAGGTGGAGCGTTTCATGGCCCTGCGCCGTCAGTATCAAGAGGAAGTGAAAGCATGAGTGAACGTCAGGAGCGCCTGCAAAACCGCCTGCAACCGGAGATCCGCGAGTTCCGCGACGGTTGCCGTACCCTGCAGCTCGCCACTGTAGATGGCGAAGGCAACCCCAATGCCAGCTATGCCCCCTTCGTGCTGCAGGAAGATGGATACTATGTGCTCATCTCCGAGATAGCTCGCCACGCCCGCAACCTGCAACAGGTGCCCAAGGTATCGCTGATGCTGATCGAGGACGAAACCGGGGCCCGCGAGCTGTTTGCCCGCAAGCGTCTGACCTTCGATGCGGTCGCCGAGGTGGTGGCCCGCGACGACGCACGCTGGGAGAAGGCCGTTGCGGCGCTGGAAGGGCGTTTCGGCGAGATCGTCAAAGGGCTCTCCAACCTCAAGGACTTCGTGCTGTTTCGGCTCAAGCCCGAGCAGGGACTGTTCGTCAAGGGATTCGGTCAGGCATTCCGTGTCTCCGGCGACGAGCTGGTTGACTTCGTTCACCTGGTGGAAGGACACAAACGCATCGACAACGGCGCCGAGCTGACCAGCCCGGCGGATGAACCCGTTTGAGGGGACAATCAGCGAGATGAGAAACGGGCAGCCTGGGCTGCCCGTTTTGTTGTTATGTCCCGGGTTACTCCTGCCAGCCTGCCTGGTTGGGGAAGGCATCGCGATCGGCCTGGGTGGCGCTCTCGTTGCATTCCCCGCGGATCTTCCAGGAGGTCTGGCTGAGGACGATATAGCCGCTTCGGCAATACTTGCGCGTGGCCAGCATCTGGGTGAGCTGCTCGTCCTGCAGGGCTTCCCGGCGTTCCAGCAAGCTCTTGTCGCGGCGGCTCAGCCGGTTGTCATCTCCCTCCTGCAACCGGGTGGGCAGGACGTCGAGAGGGGCGGCCTCGAAGGTGAAGCGCTTGCTCCCGTCGTCGCTGATATGGGTGTGGAACAGGGGGGCCGGGCCATCGGGGGCTGCCCCCGGCAATCCGGAGCAGGCGGTGAGCGCCGGTAACAGCAGCGTGAGGGCAACGGCAGAGAGTAGACGCACACAAGACTCCAATCGGGTGTTCACATCAGGACGGGCAGCTTAACACGCCCGCTCGGGTTAAATGGTGGCCAGCAGCTCATCCGTCGTGAGCAGGGTCACGCTTCTTCCTTGAGGCAGGCTCAGATGCCGCCACATGAAGTGGTGGTGCTGGATGATCTGCTCCGCACTCAGGTGCGGCCTGTCCGCCGTGGTATGGGCGTCGGTCACCGCAAAGGCGTCAAAGCCCCTGGCGGCGGCGCTGCGCAACGTGGTATCGACGCAAAAGTCGGTGGCACAGCCGCAGATGAGCAGTCTGTCTACCGACTGCTCTGCCAGCAGGAAGCCGAGCTCGGTGTCGAGGAAGCTGTCACAGGCGGTCTTGCGCACCCGGCTGTCGTGGGGAGACGGGGCCAGATCGGCGTGCAGTTGCCAGCCAGCACTGCCAGGTTCCAGCTCGGAACCCGGTTCGTCGTGTTGCACATAGATGACCCGTCCGTGGTGGCCCCGCACGCGATCGGCCAGACGATTGATGTTGGCGATGACCTGGGCATCCTGATGGCGGGGGTTATCGAACAACCCCTGTTGCATGTCGATGACGAGTAACACATCCATATGAAATCCTTGGGCTATTTTGAGGGTTGCAACCATTGGCTGCAGTCACGGCTTCGGGATTGATGCAGTGCGCCCATATCTTGCTTCATTTCCTTTGCATTTAGCCAGCGTTCCGGCAGGGGAGCGATGTGGACCCCGACATCGGCGTCTCTCCCGGGTGCTGTCTCGTCACCGGTTTGCGGCACGATGAGTGCCACCTTGAGTGCCGGATTGCGGCTGGCGATGCGACTGGCGATCCCGAGCCCCCCTTCCACGTGGAAGTTGCCTGCGATATGCATGATGCGCCTGCCGGGATGCTTGCCCAGATAATCCACCATGCTTTCGGCCATGGTGTCGTCCCAGCTGGTCTGGGCGGCGAAGCGACGGGCGTTGCCGTCCGCATCCCCATGGTGCATGGAAGCCATGAACTTCTGGCGGTAGCCGTCATCCCCCAGAGTCAGCTCGCGGGCAAGCTGGCTGCGGCGATTGGCCGGCAGTTTGTCGAGCCAGGCCGGTCCCTCCTGACCGACGCAGCTCACCAGGGGTTTGGGGGCATTGGCGGCGATCACTGGCAGGTGCTGCGCCTTGGCAAACTCCACCAGAGGGCGGTAATCACTCTGGTAGTTGGGCCAGGCATGGCCATCTCGAATGAGGGCCGATTCGCCGATGCGTCCGGCCAGGTAGGCATCCAGCACCGGCTGATCGGCGCGGCTGAACTGCTCCATGGAGAGTACCAGGGCCCGGCCATCGGCTTGCGACATCTCGTCAAGCCCCGCCAGCAGACGTGCCTGCAACAGATGGATGGCCGGGTGAGTGTGAAGCTCCCCCACCAGCACGATGTCGGCATCCGCCACCCGCGCCACCGCCTGCTCGAAGGTCAACGCCTGCCCCTGGGCCGTATCGAGCCGTGCGTCATAGAGGGTCTCGGGTGGGGTGTTCTGCGACGTGGTGGCGCAGGCGGCCAGCAGCAGGGGCAGGGCGAGTAGGGGGAGTCGTCGGATCATGGTTACTCACTCAAGAAACAGGGGATGGGAAAAGGCTGCACCATGGGATGGCGGCATGGCGAGCGAAAAAGTGGCGCCAGTGTAAGGGGGAATGACGATAAAGTGAAATGAGAATGATTCACTTTATTATTGATCTTTGTCTCTGGCGGGGTAATATGCCTTCCGCTTGATAATAATTCTCAATAAGGACTTTGCAGTGGCGCACAACAACACCCCCTCCCTGATAGCCCTCGCCGTGGCGGCCGGGCTGATCTCCCCCACTTTCGCCGCAGACAAGAAAGCCGATGAAGTCATGGTCGTCAGCGGCTCCCGGATGGAACAGAAGCTGGAAGATGTTTCCGGTCCCATCGCCGTCATTACCTCGGAGCAGATTGAAGAGCAGGTCGTCAGCAACGTCGCCGATCTGTTCCGCTATGAGCCCGGGGTGAGCGTGCAGGGAGGAGCAGGAGATGCCCAAACCTTCACCATTCGCGGCATGAGCGAAAACCGGGTCAAGGTGGTGCAGGACGGTGTGCGCCAGAACGATGCCTACAAGAATGGCGGCGTGGGTCAGACCTACTTCGACACCGACATGATCAAGCAGGTGGAAGTGGCCAAAGGGCCGGCCTCGGCCGCTTACGGTTCCGATGCTCTGGGAGGCGTCATTGCCATCACCACCAAGGATGCAGGCGACTTCCTCAAGGGCCGCGACAGCTATCTGGATGCGACCACGGGTTATGCCTCCAGCAGCCACCAGAGAATGGCCGGCATCACGGGGGCGCTGCGCACCGGGGAAGTCGAGAACCTGCTGCGCTACACCTGGCGCGATGGCGGTGTCACCCAGAATTATGACGGCGACAAGAACGAGTTCGACATCGTCAGCCAGGCCGTGCTGTTCAAGAGCAAGTGGAATCTCTCCGATGATCAGTTCCTGAAACTGACGGTGGATTACTTCACCGAGGGGCAGGATCCGGATGCCATCGATCTGACCAAGGCGGGCTCCGTCTTCAACCAGCCCATTACCGACAAGGAGACCGACAACCTCTCCCTGGTACTGGATCATGGCCTCGCCCTGAACGCCCCCTGGGCGGATCGCGTGGACAGCAAGATCTACTACAGCCGCGCCAAGCAGACCCTGGATCAGTACGCTTCGTCCAAGTATCCGGTCATGCCGGGCAACCCCTATGTGACCAAGAACTCCCTGGATCACAACGGTTTCGAGCAGGAGAGCCTGGGCGCCCAGGTGAAGTTCAACAAGGCGCTCGCCAGCCAGCGTCTGGCCTGGGGCCTGGAATACGAGCACACCGACAACGAGCGCACCCGCTTCAAGGGGCCGACCGTTCCGGGTGACTTCGTCGGCTACAACGAGCTGAGCTTCCCCTCCACCACCAGCGAGCGCAGTGCGCTCTGGGCCTTTGACGAGATCAAGTTCGGCGAGCGCTGGGTGCTGACCCCGGGCGTGCGTTACGACTACTACAAGATGACCCCGGACGAGGATCCCGCCTACACGGGCGAGAACATGAAGAAGATCTCCGAAGGGGAGTTCTCTCCCAAGCTGGGGCTGGTGTTCAAGGCGCACGAGGCGGCGAACCTGTTCGCCCAGTACAGCCACGGCTTCAAGGCGCCCATGTATGACAACGCCTTCTCCACCCTGAACCACCAGGCGTATGGCTATCGCATCGAGCCCAACCCGAACCTCAAGCCAGAGAGCAGCGACGGCATCGATCTGGGGGTGCGCGGCAGCCGTGGCGGGTTCAGCTATGAAGTGGCCACCTTCTACAACAAGTTCGACGACTTCATCGAGCTGACGGCCGTGGGCACCGAAGGCCGTACCGCCCTCTATCAGTACCAGAACCTGGACAAGGCGACCACCAAGGGGGCCGAGGCCAAGGCGGACTACTGGTTGAACGAGCTGGTCAACGTCTGGGGCAACCTGGCCTACATCGAGGGCAAGGATGGCGAGGGCAACTACATCAACAGCCTGAGCCCCCTGAACGGCAGCGTCGGAGTGCGTCTGGAGCAGCCGAACTGGAACATCAACACCGCATTGCGCTTTGCCGACGACATGGACAAGGTGGGCAAGGATGCGCGAGGCAACGACAACATCAAGAGCGCAGGCTGGGGCGTGGTGGATCTCTATGCCCAGTTCAAGCCGGTGCAGGACCTGCAGCTCAACGTGGGGGTGTTCAACCTGTTTGACAAGGAGTACGTGAGCTACGAGAGCATCACCGGCCTTGCCGCCACCGCAGATACCAGCAAGCAGACCAAGCCTGGCCGCAACCTCAGTGCACGGGTCAAGTACGTGTTCTGATGGTCGTGGACCAGCATGAAGGAAAAGGGGCCCTCAGGCCCCTTTTGTCATGAAGGTCGGCGTCTGCAAAAAAGAAACCCGCCAGGGGCGGGTGGAAGGATTGCAACACTCATCAGGAAGCGGTGTTACCCAATAGACAGGGGGATGTGACAAAGGTTCAACTTTATTGATATTTATGGTTTTTATCTGTCATGCCGCCTGGGGATCCCCGCCCCGAAATCGGTTATCATTTGTGCCCCTTGTCATGCAGCCCGAGCCTCTATGCCCGCGTTCTCCTGGTTAGCCCTGTTTTTTGGTGCCTTCTACTTCGTTTATGGCGCCTACCTGCCGTTCTGGTCGCTCTGGCTGGAAGGCATCGGGGTGAGTACTGAACAGATAGGGCTATTGCTAGGGGTGGGCATGGCCATCCGCTTTGCCGGCAACCTGATGGTGATGGGGCGAGTCAAGGGAGCCGGCCAGTTGCTGCCCGTCACCCGGCTGCTCTGTCTGCTGAGTCTGCTGGCCTTCCTCGGTTTCTATCTGGGCCACAGCCTCTGGTGGCTGGTGGTGCTGACCCTGGCGGCCAACTTCATCTACCCGACCCTGATGCCCATGGGAGAGGCGCTTGCCACCCGTATGGTGGTGCAGACCCACCTCGACTACGGCAAGGTGCGGCTGTGCGGCTCCTTTGCCTTTATCGTCGCCTCCACCCTGGTGGGGGCCCTGGTGGGCAACTTTGGCAGCGACTGGGTGCTGCACACCATGGTGGCCGGGCTGCTGATCATGCTGGGGCTCAGCCTGCTGCCGCTGCGACCCGCCCCCCGGGAGCTGCAAGGGGAGCGGGCCAAGGCCTCGCTGCTCGTCACGCTCAGGTCGGCCCCGGTGCGCCGCTTCCTGCTCATCACCGCCCTGCTGCAGGGGAGCCACGCGGCCTACTACGGTTTCAGCGCCATCTACTGGAAGAGCGCCGGCTACAGCGGCACCCTGATCGGGTATCTCTGGGCTCTGGGAGTGGTGGCGGAGATCGCCATGTTCGCCGCGGACAAGCGCTTCCTCCAGCGCTTCGGCGCCCAGACGCTGTTTCTGGTGGGGGCCCTTGGCTGCGTGGTGCGCTGGGTGCTGCTCGGCAGTTCTACCGACCTGGCGGTGCTGGTGCTCGGCCAGCTGCTGCACGGGGTCACCTTCTGCGTCAGCCACCTCGGCGCCATCCGCTTCATGACCCGCCAGTTGCCCGCGGAGCAGCAGATCCCCACCCAGGCGCTCTATGCGGCCCTGGGCCTTGGCATGACGGTGGCGGCCCTGATGGCGATCTGCGGCGTGCTGTTCGAGCCGCTGGGGGGCGGCATCTTCTTTATCATGGTGCTGGTAGTGCTGCCGGTCTTCGTGTTGCGGCTGCGTGAAGAGAGCCCTGAACAGGGCCGATGACACAGGTCTGCCGGTCTCTGGCGCGGCAGGCCTCCGACTTATCTGGAAAAGGGAAGTAGAGAGATGCACCAAGGATGGCTGCTGATCGGGTTGTCGCTCGCCTATCTGGGCTTGCTGTTCCTCATCGCCTATGTGGCGGACAAGAACAAGCGCCGTCGCCCCAAGGGGCAGCCTCTGCTCTACAGCCTGTCGCTGGCGGTCTATTGCACCTCCTGGACCTTCTTCGGCACCGTGGGCCAGGCCAGCGAATCCCCCTGGTCGCCGGTGCCCATCTACCTGGGCCCCATGCTGGTGTTCCTGTTTGGCTGGCGCCTGCTGGCCCGCCTCATCCTGGTGGCCAAGCGCGAGCACATCACCTCCATCGCCGATTTCATTGCCGCCCGTTATGGCAAGTCCCAGCGCCTGGCCATGGTGATCAGCCTCATCGCCGTCATGGGGATACTTCCCTATCTGGTGCTGCAGCTCAAGGCGATCGTCACCGGGCTCGATCTGCTGATGGCCAACAGCACGGGGGTCAGCCCCACCAGCAACATGGCGGAGCTGGCGCTGGGGGTCACCCTGCTGCTGGCCCTGTTCAGCATTCTGTTCGGCACCCGCAACCTGGATGCCACCGAGCACCACAGGGGCATGGTGGTGGCCATCGCCTTCGAGTCCGTGGTCAAGCTGCTCGCCTTCATGGCGGTGGGGGGCTTTGCGCTCTGGCTCATCATCGCCAGACCGAGCGAGGCGCGTACCCTGGTGGCGGGCGACTTCCTCGATGCGGTGGTGGCGGTGACGCCGGGCGGCCTGCTGGAGCTCGCCATCTACACCCTGATCGCCATGTGCGCCGTCATCTGCCTGCCGCGCCAGTTTCACGTGACCGTGGTGGAGAACAACCAGGGGCAGGATCTGCACTGGGCCCGCTGGATCTTCCCCCTCTATCTCTTCCTGATGGGGCTCTTCATCTGGCCTCTGGCGCTGGCAGGCAAGCAGTGGGTCGGGGCAGACATGGCCTCGGATACCTATGTGATAAGCCTCCCCATGTCCCTCGGATTCGACGGCATGGCGATGCTGGCATTTCTCGGCGGCACCTCGGCGGCCACCGGCATGGTGATCGTCTGCACCATCGCCCTGGCCATCATGGTGAGCAACGATCTGGTGTTGCCGGTCCTGCTGCGCCGGGTCTGGCAACAGGGGCGGGATGAGCGCCTGATGCGGTTGCTGCTGCAGGTGCGTCGGGGTGCCATCTTGCTGATTTTGCTGGCGGCCTGGGCGCTCTATCTCTGGCTCGGGGATCTCACCAGTCTGTCGCGCATCGGCTATCTCTCGTTCGGGGCCGTGGCCCAGTTCGCACCGGCCCTGCTGCTCGGCCTGTACTGGCGTCATGGCAATCGCAAGGGCGTCTATCTCGGGCTCGCCCTCGGGGTCAGCCTCTGGTTCGTGACCCTGCTGGCGGAGAGCGGACTGCTGGCTGGCTCCCCTCTCGAAGCCCTGCTGGCGCCCCCAGACTGGCCGGCGGTGCGGGATCTGAGCCTGGGGGCCTGGTGCCTCTTCCTGAGTCTTCTGCTCAACCTCGCCGGCTATGTGGCGGGCTCCCTGCTGTCACGGGCGGCGGTGAGCGAGCGGCTGCAGGCAGCCAACTTCGTCGGCAAGACGAGCCGGGATACCTCGGCGCTTTATCATGCGCGGGTCTCGGTGAAGGAGCTGGAGATGCTGGCGGCCCGCTTCGTCGGTTCCAGCCGCGTCAAGCGGGCCTTCGGCCGCTTCGCGGGCGAACGGGGAGGCACCCTGGCGCCCCAGATGCAGGCCTCCGCCGAGCTCATCGCCCACACGGAGCGACTGCTGGCCGGGGTATTCGGTACCTCGTCCGCCCGCCTGGTGCTAGCCTCTGCCCTGCAGGGACGCAACATGCAGCTCGAGGAGATCGCGACCATAGTGGACGAGGCCTCCGACATGTTCCGCTTCAACCGCGGCCTGTTGCAGGGGGCAATCGAACACATGGGGCAGGGGATCTCCGTGGTGGACAGGGAGCTCAGGCTGGTGGCCTGGAACCGACGCTACATCGAGCTATTCTCCTATCCCCCCGGTCTCATTCAGGTGGGCCGTTCCATCGAGGAGATCATCCGCTACAACGCTGGACAGGGGTTGTGCGGCCAGGGAGACATCGAGGCCCAGGTAGCGCGGCGGGTTGCCTTCATGAAGCGTGGCAGCCCCCATGTCTCGGCGCGGGAGCGTCCCGATGGCCGGGTCATCGAGATGCAGGGCAACCCCATGCCTGCGGGGGGCTTTGTCATGACCTTCACCGACATCACCCCGTTCAGGGCGGCGGAGCGGGTGCTGCGGGAAGCGAACGAGCACCTGGAGGCGCGGGTGGCCGAGCGCACCCACGAGCTCTCCGAACTCAACCGCCAACTGCTGCTGGTAAACCAGCAGGTGGAGCGGGCCAACCAGTCCAAGAGCCGGTTCCTTGCGGCGGTGAGCCACGACCTGACCCAGCCGCTGAACGCGGCCAAGCTCTTTACCTCCTCCTTGCTGGAGATGCTGCCCCCGGAGGACGAACCGGCCCGCATCGCTCGCCACATCGACGACGCCCTGGGGGCGACCGAGGATCTCATCACGGATCTGCTGGACATCTCGCGCCTCGAGGCGGGCAAGTTCAAGGCGAAGAAGCTCGATTTCGCCCTGAGCGATGTGCTGGACAATCTCAAGGCGGAATTCGGCGTGCTGGCCCAGGCCGGTGGGATCCAGTTCTCCGTGGTGGAGAGCCGCCTTGCGGTCTACAGCGATGTGCGCTTGCTGCGGCGGGTGTTGCAGAACTTCCTCACCAACGCATTTCGCTACAACCCCGGCGGTCGGGTGCTGCTCGGCTGTCGCCGCATGGGGGAGAAGGTGCGCATCGAGGTGTGGGATAACGGCCCCGGCATCCCGGAGGGCAAGCAGGAGGCGATCTTCGACGAGTTTTCCCGCCTCGATCACTCCCGCACCGCCAGGGAGCAGGGGCTTGGCCTCGGGCTCGCCATTGCCCGCGGCATCTCGCTGGTGCTGGGTCATCAGCTCTCCCTGCGCAGCTGGCCCGGAGCGGGGTCCGTTTTTGCCATCACCCTGAACCTCGCGACCCGGCCCGTCATCCCCAGCCAGGTGACGACCCCGGCCCTGCGGGACAGCCAGCTGGAAGGGGTCAGGATCCTCTGCATCGACAACGAGGAGGATATCCTCATCGCCATGGCCTCGCTGCTGGGACGCTGGGGCTGCGAGGTGCGCTGTGCCCAGAGCCAGGAGCAGGCGGAAGAGATCATCGGCGGCGGCTTCCTGCCTGCGCTGGTGCTGTCGGATTATCACCTGGATGACGGCAAGACCGGGTTGCAGGCGCTGCACATGATCAGGCTGGCCCACGGCAACGGTATCGGCGGCATCATCATCAGTGCGGATCGCAAGAGCGAGTTGCAGGCACAGATCCGTGAGCACGGCTTTGGCTACGTGAGCAAACCGGTCAAACCTCTCAAGCTGCGCGCCCTGATGAACAGCCTGCTGATGCCGGTTCAGTGACTGGTCTCACAGAATCGAGCATTGGCTGAACATTTTTTTGATGCCATCCAGGCGCCATGATCGACGATGATGATGCCTATTTCGTCGCCATTTTCCGGATTTGGTGATAATTGAGTCTTGTTGGGTGTCACTTTTGGCAGGTGGCACCCGGGCGACTCTCCTCTATAGTCATTCGGCGATTATTTTTGGTTCTTCGCGGGATCTTGGGGAAGTGGAAGTTGACAGACAGGGTGCTGGTAAACTGGCTGTCTCCAAACACACCACCACCATCACCCTGCTGTCGCCGTGCATCATATTGATATTGCCTCCTTCTGGCCAGGTTATACCG
>NZ_JAGKRI010000114.1:0-35291 GCF_017939255.1 Aeromonas sp. Prich7-2 | reverse complement strand
GTGGTGGGCATTCCCGCGGAATGCATGGTGTTTTTGCTCATGGGGGGAGCGTATCTAAGGAGCAGGATCAAGCAAGCAGGAAAGTGGGATCAAGAGACGATCGTCTCATTTTTCCTGTGTCAATACTGTTCCGGTGAATACTTACACGTAATCCGATGGGCACCCTTAAGGAGGGTAATGGTTCTGCAGTTGCTATCCTCAATCGCAACGAGCCAGTCTTCTACTGTGTGCCACCTGAGCTTTTCGCCTACTATGTTGAACTAGCCGAAGATGCCGAGCTGAACCGTATAGCTGATGAGCGTATCGCATCACTCGACAGGGTTAGTATTTCGCTGGACGACCCATGATGTCTATCAATCGTGCCAGGACAGAATGTTGCCTTGGTATGTAGTGCGTGAGCCAATCTGATACATCAGTTCTACAGGTTACTCGAGGAAATGCTGATTTTTGGCAACCTCCAGGGCTAATAAGTTATTGAAGTTATGGAAGAAGATCTCGAATATCACATTGGAGTATCTCGGAAAGCCGGTAGGCTTTTTCAAGCGTGATATTTACGGTTCCTCGCTCGATGCGCCCTACATAGCTCTGATCGATATCAGACATTAAGGCGAGCTGTTCTTGGGTGATGCCGAGTTCAGTTCGTTTTGCACGCAACTTATTACCAAATTTCTTCGCTATATCATGCATTTATCGCCTCACTTGAGGCGAAAACTATCTCTGGTTGCTGAGCACAAGTGAAGGGACTATAATCCCTATTTGTACCCAATAATCTAACTGGCACTGGGGAATGTGTTAGAATATGCCGACAATTCAATTGCCAACACCAATCTATGTAGCTCTTGAAGTTGATAAACTAAATAACTTCACAATATCTGAATGTTTAAAATCTGGATATGGTGAAAAAAGTAATTCGTACAGAAATGCAAGAGAATATAGCTATATATATACACAAGTAATGAAATTAGTGAGTTTCGGTCTTCTCAGAAGAATGTTTAATGGGCGATATGTGAGGTTTGTCAAAACAGAGGAGTATGTAAATGCAACTATCGAGCTTATTTCTATTCCTGTAGATGAAACAAAGGCTCCGCAGATTGAAGTTTTATCTAGACTTCAAGCGAGATATTGTGACTATGAAAATAAAATACAGTCACTTTGGGGGGAGTGGAGAGAATATGATGAATTAGCAGATTTATATCCACAATTTCAAAGCCCTATTATAGTCGCATCAAACCAAGTAAATAAAAAAATAAACACCATATTGGGAAGACTTAATGCTGTCAAAATTATCATTGAAGCTTTGGGGAAAGAGAATGAAAGTAATACTGCCACCAAATAGAATGATGATGCTTTTTTCATTACAGAAATACTAATTAACTATCAAGTGGCTTTGAGTATAGGTACAAGAGCTAGTTTTTATCATTGTCTGAGTTTTGTAGTTCCCTAATTAGAAAAGGGCTTAAAAATCGCTCAATGTTTTTATGGAGGCCAGCAGCTTTAACAGCATGAACAATATTTATAAGTACACTTGTGTTCTGCGCGACCATACTTTTTGCTTCTTCAACCTGACGCCTTAGAGAAGCATTGGACTTAATTAACTCAGCTCTACTTTTAGTCGATCCAGAGCGAACGCTCTTTCCAAAAGTACCACCGATCTCATCTAGCTGCATTTTTTTATAATGTTCAATAATATCTCTGCGACTTGTTAGAGTACTGACAGCTCCGGTGATGATGCCTTTTTCTTTTAGTCTGATATGTAAAGATTTATTAGAAATAGGGGATAACTGATATCCTTCACGTACCATTGCTCGCAATTCGGATTCAATTGCTTCATTGAGAGCTTCACCTGACAGTTTTTTATGCATTATTTGCTTTCTCCAGCTTTTTATGTTCAACAGCAAAAATTGTGGCGAGAGTTTTTGGTTTTTTATCAAAATCAAAGTCAATTAAATTGAACTTTACCTTAGTAGATTCAATTTTTCTAGAACCTTCTTTGACTCGCTGTAAGTTTTTAGAACGACAAGAAAAATCTAGTATAAGTTCATCATGCTCAGCTTGTGTTAATGTCCCTAACACCAATAAGTTGTTGAGCTCTTGAATTTGCTGTTGGAGCAATGATATTTTTCGTTCTAACTTTACTGTATCGTCCGCTCTTCCTATTACCGTGAAATAAGGACATGCTGAACCGTCTTGACACTTCATGGAGTATGGGCATGACCATGCCTGTAGTTTTCGCATACAGCTTCCGAAGTCAAGTGGATGTAAATCAGCATGCCTATTTAGCAACAAATTCTTTTCTGGTTTTGACTCTTCTTGGCTCCATGCCTCACCAAGGCCTGCCATTAAGTCTAATGAACAGGATTCAAATATGTCTTCTAGGAACGAAACTTTATCTTCCTTTGTCGTAAAGGTGTGAGCATTCTGTGCGATGGCATTACCGATGTTCAATCTTTGGTTAATTGAAATCTCACCTGTATTCTTTATCAAATCTAAAGGTGTCGGCACTATCGAAACATCCAACTCTGGTTCGTTCATGAATGAGACCATCTGGCTACTAAAAGTTACCACTTCGCTTGCTAGTGCTCGTTGTTCAATGGCTAAATGTTGATATGCAGTGTTTTGACTAATATCAACACGACCCATCATGACAGCTTGTAGATGGTCAGTTATTCCCGCAATAGCGAGGAATGTGTTGATAGTGTGACGAGGTATGTGTGTTGTAAGTTCAGGGAAGTTACCATCTTCATCTACCAGGTTGTATTTCTTGAATAACGAAGTGCCGCCTATACCATCATTTGCACCTATAAACTTCAACATATCACGCATTGATACTCTAGAAGGTAAGGGTTTTGTTACTGAGGACCTAACCAGTGAGGCTGAGCCTTCTGGCACGATGAATAACATGTCCTCTACATTATAGGATATATTAGTTCCTGATTTAGAGTCTGTGAAATTGTAGATGAAATTTGTATTCAGCTCTTTATTGGATGAGATTTTCTTCTTTAAGAATTGCTCTATGTCATCGGAAGAGTAATAAAAAAGTTTTTGTCTGCCATTTATCACATCGATTCGGGAAGGCTCAATTCCAAATTTAGCCAGCGCCTTTTTGGCATAGTCTCTTTGAGCAGAATCACCTCTAGTTTGAGCAGTTATTGAGGATGATTCAGAAATATACGATATTATTTCATCTAATGAAATTTCATCTTTACCATGCAGTTCGATTGGCAATAGTGAGCTAAAACCATTTCCTCTACAGTAGCTAAGATGATTTCTAATGCTTCTGGTAAGATTTAAAGTATCCTCAAAAATAGTTTCTACTAAATCTATAGCTAATGGTTCTACCCAATGGGTCCTATGTCCTGCCTGCTTCTCACCTACATATACAATGCCTAAAAAATAATGTTTCAATCCTTTGTTTTTAAGAATAGCGATTACTTCTTTATCTTCTACATCAAGTCTTTTCAACGCATCAGCCTTTAGCCTCTCAACTTCACCAAATCTAAAACCAGTGACCATAAGTAGCATCAGCATATTAAGTAATATTTTTTCACCATCTGTCGTCACCATACCACGTACAGCGACTATATTAAGAAAGGTCTGTATAGTGATCAGTTTTTTACTCTCATCTTCATCAGTCTCTTCAGCAAACTCAGCATTATGAAAAGCTTGTATTTTTGCTTGCGTAGCTGCCTCAGTCGACTTGGATGAGGGTCTTTTTTGGGTGACTTTATATTCTATCGGATTGAATGTTATTCCTAGTCTATTAATGTACTCGCATAATTTCCTCATCGCAGTTTGGCTATCTGCAGCGTTATTTAGGTTACTCATGACTGAACAATGTGCCAACATCGACTGTGAGATTATTTCATTACTGAAAGCCTGTACAGTAGGAGTTATATCGCCATTAATTAGCATACGAATGTAAAGGCGCTTCAGCAGCAAATTGTCGCGATTCAAGGCAGATATTGATATCTTGTGGTTTTTTAGTTTTATAAGGAAGACGATAAAAGACTTCATGAAATCACGATAATCATCGTAAATTTCTTTGCTTAGATCTATATGAGCATCACCATCAAGATAAATACCTTTATTTATACTCTTAATGCTTTTGAACTCAAGATGGCCAGAGCTTCTACCTGAGAAGACACCTTTTTGTTCAGAATCCGAACTCCAGCTATCATCTTCCCATATAAAATTAACATCAGGCTTGATGTTTTCAAGGAAGTATGCCTTCTGTTCCGCAATAAATATTTTTAAGTTGTCAAATTTATCCTTCATTATTTTAATCCTCCTTTAATGCGGTTTATGACCATCTGTACTTCACATTTTAAATTTGCAATAATGTCTAAGGCGGGGTTATGAATATTTCCAGACTTTTCACTAACCTCTAGTGTGTCAATAATCTCCTTATTTATACAATCTAGAATGGCGTGGTGCTTTTCTAAGTCGGTAAAAGGTCTGAAGTAAAAGCATCCATAACAGGAGCGAACCTTCGCAAGAGTGCAATCTTCACCAGGTCTTTCACATCCTCCAATCTTAATGTGAAGCTTACCTCCTAGCGTGCCGGAAACGGTCCGTTTTAACCATGTTTTTTCTTGAACGGCATAACCAGTGAGTAATAGATTGATCATGTTTTGCCATACTGGGTTGTCCCCAAGAGCTTTACTTTTCAACATAGCCAATTCTGGAGTGGCAGAAATATAGTATGTGGCCGCGATTAAAGAGCTATGGCCTAACATATAGGCTATTTCATCAGCACTTGCTCCAGCAAGTGCTAATGAGTGACCAACATTATGCCGAAAGTCATAAGTTGTTAGCCTCGGTAAAATAATATCCCCTTTAATAATCTGCTCTTGTACTGACTTTGGCTGCATAGATAATAACATCTGCTGTAATATGTCGTTTAAGTATCTAGTCAAGTCTTTGTCTACCAAAATGAAACGGTCTTCTGGCTGCAGTCGAAATCTATTAATGTATTCAACAATAAGTAGACCTAGTTCAGCAGGTAAAGCTATTTTTACTTTGTTATTAGTGATCCTAGTTTGCTTGGCATATGGCATGTTAAGACTGTATCGGTATAATCCAGATGACTTGTTACTTGTATCCTTCTTAAAATCCAAAACAGATATCTTAGCAAACTGAGCAGGCCGCATACCGGTGTAGAATGATAAACCAAATAACGTAATGTTTTCCACATCAGCATTGCTAAGATTTAATAGATTTTTGCTTGCAGTTACAATAGCGCGCACAATCAATGATTTTAAAGGGGAGGGGAATGCGTTTTCTAAATCTTGATATTTAAGGAATGGATTGTTGCATTTAGGGAATGGGAGTAGAATGAAATCGCCAATGTTTTCAACAGAAAAGCCTGGGAAATCGAGCTGACACAGAAGCTTTGCTATCCCTTTGGTTGCGAAGTATTGTTCTGGATTTTCCAACAATTCTTTTGAAGATAACTTATCTTTAAAGCCATCAAAGGTAAAGTTTTCAACATTGAAGCTCTTCTTTATAACTCTAAAATTTGTGTTGCGAAGAGGCCTGCCATAATTTATAAATGCAGCGGTGCAATATTTTATGAGAAGCTTTAGGGGATGATGTTCGATATCAGAGAAGTTAAATGTCTCAGTTTCGCCACCTATCACAAAGCGCCATTTGTCCTCCGATGTCTTGGATGTAACTGAATCAAAGTGAGAGTCTGTCTGAATAGTTACATGTTTAGGTATTTTTAATCCAGTAATAAAGGATATTTGTTTGGGTGACAGTATGATTTGTTGATGTATAATGGAGGGGTCAATTGACATTGTTAATCCTCATATTCTCGGAATATCAAGAGTTTCAAATGTTTCGATAAAATGTTCATCAAACATTTTTAAACTTTTTTCATTTGCACTTTCAGCAATAAAACGTTCGGCATAATGGTTTGGCATCACTGAGTTTTCCGACCAGCCACCTAACTGACGTAGCATATCTTTTGCTGACGCCATAATTCCCTTCGTATTTACCGCGCCAGCCTTAATAAACTGCTTTTCAACCTGGTAGTAGAGATTCTTCAACTGCATGTATGCCCATGTGTGACGAAGCATATGTGGGTGTACATTTTCCAAAAATTCAGCCTTAGTTTGGTCAAAATATGCAGGGAATTTGTCTTTCATGATTTCACTAGCATCGATAATTATTTTATATGCAGCCTTGTAGGTGAGAGGGGGGCATTCACCTATCGATGAACTAAATAGAAAATTGTGTGATGCCCTAAGCTTCACTTGCATCATAAACATTTTTATGATTTTGTAGTCTTGCATTGAAATTTTTAGTTCTCTGATACTATTGCGAGTCTTAATCGATGGTTTATTTTTTCGTGGATCGACACCATCATCTAAATTGGCCACATACATATAGGCTATAGTTTCTGCCATATTTAGTTTGAATGAAGATTCTCGGAGAAGAAGGGTCTCGCCAATCCTTAAACCATATTGTGTAAGGAGCTTCACCAGAATGAGATTCCTAAATCGAACATAAGCTGAAGCAGTCATTCTACCATCACTATCTTTCTCAATTTTTGCTGGTAGCTTAAAAAGATAAACAAAATCCCTGAGCTGTTCATTGGTCAAGCTTTTATAAAGGTTTTTGTTCTTATTTCCTAATCGAAATTTAGAGTGATTATTTGCTGAAAGACTTAAGTATGAGTGTAATGTCTTATTTAGATTGTATGTTTTTTCAAAATCATCCAACATAAAATGTGGTGTAATATAGGAATCTATCAACCATGAGATAAAACGGCAGACTGTTTGATATTTTGATACATGAGTTTGAATTTCTTTTATTGAATTTTTTTTGTGAATTGTAGGAAGTGCAGTAACGTTATCCATGTAAACTTTACTACTACAAAGGAAAATCCAGAAGCCTTCTAACTCTGAGATAATTTTTGATATGACGGTACCGGAAAATTCGTCTTTATACATAGAATAATCCAGTGTGCAATTGAACTTAGTAAGCCAATACTCATGGAAGAACATTATGTTAGAAAGTGTACTGATCTGATAGTTGAGGGATTTGAAATGCAGTTGTTCTATGCAAAATTTCAGCGACAAGAATGTTGGTTGCATGACTTCACTGTCGAAGAGGCAGGCACGCTTATCATCAATTTTTATCACTTTATACATGTGTACATACCAAAGAGAGGACAATGTTGTGTACACAATAATACATGGACATTATACAAAAAAGATGATCTGACTAAAATTCAAGCAGAGCATTCTAACATATTGATTTTTTTGAAATTAAATGAATGTCCTCAAGAAGAGATGTAGTAGAACACAGGTATATCTGATTTAACATAATATACATTATGCGCGGTGTCGAATTTATGAGTCCCAGGGCATGGTCAATCAAGGATTGCCTTTAGGTCCCGTGTCTTGGTTATGAGTGCAGTTTTATTGTTCACCATTGGTTATCAGTCATATGTACGGTTCTGGTCGAGCAAGTGGTCCAGCGGCTTGCGGCTGGCACTCTCGTGACGTTCCCGGTTGCCGGTGTGCAGGTACTTGGAGGTGGTGTCGATGCTGTCATGTCCCGCATCGGCTTGTACGTGGGATAAAGGCCGGCCGTGCAGATTGATGTCATGGGTGATACCGGTATGGCGAATGGAGTGCGGCGTCAGGGTTCGCATTTCAGCGGCATCCTGATCAAAACCATCTTGTTCGGCGAGGCTTGCGGCCTGTTCAAATACCGCCATTACCAGGTCTCGTAGCTGGCGGATACCCAGATTGGCATTGAGTTCGCCTTGTTCGCGGCCATGGGCCGCCGCCTTGTGGCGTACGAACAGCGGGGTCTGCTCCCCGGGGGCCGGCAGTGGCGAAAGTCCAAGAAAGGTACGATAGCGAGCCAGGGCTTCGAGCAGAGCCTGTGAAACGGCCACGGTGCGACGTTTACCGCCTTTGCTGCGGGGAATGTCATAACCCCAGACGCCCGTTTTGGCGTCACGTCGAAACTGGCCCATGACGGGGCTGAAACCCGGCCTGGCCGCCACCTCGGAAATTCGCAGATAACAGGCATACATCAGACAGATGAGAAAGCGGCTGCGCTCATGTTGTGCCGGGCATTCGGCAGCGAGCTGTTCGGCGGCTTGCATCACATAGGACCATTGCAGCTCGGTGAAGGATTGCGCATCTTCACCAGCCTCCTGGGGGCCCGCACGTTTAACCCGCTGCAGCAGGAGAGCCGGATTGCGATCCATGTACTCCTCCTGGATGAGAAACTGGAAGAAGGCGGACAAAATGGCGAGTTTTGTCTTCATCGCCTGCTCACTCAGTCGATACGGCAGCTCCCGGCCCAGTTCCCGCTTGCCAAGAAACGGACGCCACAGGGGGTTTGGCAACCGTTCCCCCCACTCCTTGTCGAGCACGAACTGGGCGACGTTGCGGTAGGCAATCAGTCCGGACGGTGGCGCCTGGCAATAGTCGAGATAGCGCATCATGATGCGCCTGGTGAGATCCCTGGGGCTGATGGCCACCTCGCAAAAACACCAGTGCAAAAAAGTGGTCAGCTCACTGCGATAGGTCTTGTAGTTGTTTTCGCTGTGGCGCTGCTCCAGCAGCCAGTCGACGGCCAGCTCATACACGATCCCCGCGTCGGGGACCTTGCCAAGACTCAGGGTGGCGAGGTACTGGTTGACCTGGGGATTGCCCGCCTCAAGGTGGTCCACGCTATCGAACAGTGGCATGGCGGGTGGAAGTGCTGGATGAGTCATGATGGTGTGTGATGTCGGTTGAATGTTTTGAACGGGGCCGCAACCCCCTGATGCCGATAAATGGGGTTATCGGCATCAGGGCTTGCAGTGCGCCTTGGGGGCAACGACCTGAGGCATCTTGCTGTGATACCCCATGATGACGAGCAATCGGCATATTCAATGAATATGCAGTGTGGTTGGAAAATCCTCGGGGAAAATAGTCGTGAAAATGACTTAAGTTGCACTTTTCATGAATGAGATAGCGGGTTCTGCCTCACATCCCCTTCCCCGCCCTTTCGTCTCAAGCCACGCTCTTCAGGGGCTTCCCCTTTGGCAGTTCAGTATCCAGCTTGTCTTCTTTGGGGGGATTCCCCTGCCCTTTTCCACCGCGCAATACCTGCTGCAACTGATCCCGCTGCTCGGCCAGATAAAAGGCCAGACTCTCCTGCTGCTCCGGTGCAAGCGCGACCGGCGCACCCGCCAGCAGTGTCATCAGCTCATCGGCGGTGTCCAGCAGTTTGTCATAGGCATCCGCCTCTTTCTTGCTGGCAAAGGTCATCTTCTCCACTCCCCCACGTACCACAACATACTTGATCTCAACGGCCATCGCGGCGCCCTCCTGATGATAGTGATTGCAAGTATATGTACGTATATACAGTATTGCAAATACCCTCAGCATGTCGGCATGCATCGCCAGCCCCTGCTTGGCTGGCGGCGGCCAGTTCACACCGGAAAACACGTCTTTTCAAAGGCGCTGTCCCAATTACATGTTGAAAGGCTAACCTTGAAGTAGGTCATCACCCTGAGGGCCTCCATCATGGATACCCAAGCCTTTCAACATCTACTGTCTCTCTTTCCACAGCTCACCATGCGCCAGCGTCGCCTCGCGCAACATGAACTCACTACCCCTCACCCAATCACCTCGCTGGCCGCTCAACTCCCCGCTTGTCGATGTTGCCCTCACTGTCAGGCCGAGGCTACGCAGTTGGCTCCCTGGGGTTGGAGTCGAGGGCTGCGTCGTTATCGCTGCAAGCAGTGTCTGCGCACCAGTTCCGTTCTCACCAAGACGCCTCTGGCTCGACTTCGCAAGGCACAATGCTGGGAAGACTACGCCCAGGCCCTCATCGACGGTCTGACCGTCCGACAGGCTGCCGTCCGCTGCGGAGTCTGTAAAAATACCGCCTTCTTGTGGCGTCACCGCTTCCTGAAAGCCATGGCGAGTCACCAGGCGGCACGGGAAGGGGGTATCGTCGAGGTTGATGAGACCTTCTTCTTGGAGTCGTTTAAAGGGCAACGTGGTTTGCCCCGCCCGGCCCGCCACCGTGGGGGCAAAGGCCGTACCCGAGGCACAGGGCCGGATTACATCCCGGTGATGGTGGTTCAGGACCGGGCTGGTCACCATGCGGATTTTCAGTTGGAGAAAATGAATGCCGAGACGGTGATAGCTGTTTTGACACCCCTTGTCTCGTCAGATGCGGTGTTGTGTAGCGACGGCGCCGGGGTGCAGCAAAGCGCAGGGAGTGACCCATCAGGTCGTGCGCAATCGCCAAGGCGAGCGTGTGGTTGGCGCGTACCATATCCAGCATGTAAACGGATATCACCGTCGGTTGAAAGAGTGGATGGAGCGGTTCCATGGGGTAGCGACCCACTATCTGAGAAATTATCTGGGTTGGCGAAGGATGTTGGAGCGCTACGGGCGGGAAGTGAATGTACCACGTTGCTTGCATGAGGCGCTGGGGCGCCCCATGCAACACGTAATTGGGACATAGCCTTTTCAAAGGGGGGTGTGCAGCGCGGCAAGACAGGGCAGGCGTTTTAAGGTAAATTTCATCAATTCCTTCAACAGGTTGAATCGTATGTCGGATCCGCACTCGGTGATTGTCTGTCCGGCCTGTGACTTGCTGATCGAACGCAAGTTGCTGCCGCTGCGCCGTCACGCCCATTGCCCCCGCTGTCATCAGCATCTGTATGGGCGCTATGCCTTTCGCCCTTCCCAGTTGATGGCGCTGACCATCACCGGATTCCTGTTGCTGCCTTCCGCGTTTTTTGAGCCTTTGATCTATCTTCGTCTGGCGGGCGTGAACTCGGACGCCAACCTGATCAAGGGGATTATGATGCTGTATGCCGAGAGCGAGCTCTGGGTGGCAACACTGGTGCTCTGGTGCGCCGTGCTGGCACCGACAGGGCTGCTGCTCGGGATCTTTGCCCTCGCCTCCGGCCTGGCCAAGCGCTGGCATCTGCTGGCGTGGACCCTCAAAGCGGTCGAGGTATTTCGTCACTGGGCCATGCTGGAGGTGTACATCGTCAGCCTGCTGGTCGCCCTGTTCAAGCTTATCGACATCGCCGACGTGCGCCTGGGAGGCGGTCTGCTGAGCCTGGGTTGTCTGATGCTGCTCAACATGACGCTGCTGATCCTCTTTGACCCTGCCCCTTACTGGGAGCGGATTCCGCTGCAACATGCCTCCCGGGAGCCGGACCATGTCCCCGATCAGCGCCCGTGAACTGGGGCTTTGCCGCTGCCATACCTGCGGGTTGCTGGTGCGCCATCAACACGGCATGAGCTGCCCTCGTTGTCACACTCCCTTGCAGATGCGCATTCCCCATTCCCTCGCCTGGTCATGGGGCCTGCTGGCGCTGGCCACCTTCATGTTATTGCCTGCAAACCTGCTGCCCATCACCCACTTCTACAACAAGGGATTATTGCAGTCCGATACCATTTTCAGCGGTATCATGGCGCTCTATCGCAGCAAGATGTCCGGCATCGCCACCATAGTACTGACCGCGAGCATCATTGTGCCCATCGGCAAGATCCTGGGTCTTGGCTGGATCTGCTGGCAGTTGCAGCGCAGCAAGCCGGTGCGCCGCAAACGCCAGCTCGTCATGTACCGCATCATCGATTTCATCGGACGCTGGTCCATGCTGGACCTGTTCGTCATCTCGCTGATGGTGGCCCTGGTGGATCGCGGCGTGCTGCTCAACGTGCGTGCCGGCCCCGGGGCGACGGCATTCGCCGGCGTGGTGGTGCTCACCATGATGTCGGCCAGGATGCTCGATACCCGCCTGTTGTGGGACAAGGCGGCCCGTTAATGTTTTTTGTGTCGAACGTGCTGTGCATCACAGCCAATGTAAGGAGTCGGTATGGTCGGGGCTGAGCCCGTCATTGAGAAGCACCGCTGGTTATCCCCGGTCTGGTTGCTGCCCTTCATCGCCCTCTTGCTGGCGGGAGGCTTTCTCTACCAGCAGTGGACGAGCAGTGGTCAACTCATTCGCATCAACTTTGCCCAGGGCAACGGTATCTTGCCGGGCAAGACCCAGTTGCGCTATCAGGGGGTCGCCATCGGCGTGGTCCAGGAGCTGGAACTGGCACAGGATGGTCGCAAGATTGCGGTGCTGGCCAAGGTGGACAGCCGTGCCCGCTCCCTCATACGCAAGGGCTCCGACTTCTGGCTGGTGAGTCCCAAGGCGTCACTGACCGAGATCTCCGGCCTGGACACCCTGGTGTCCGGCAACTACATCAACCTGCAACCCGGACGGGAGAACAACCCGCTGGAGGATGAGTTCGATGCCCTGGATGGCCCTCCCCCCGGTTATCAGGCCCAAGGGCGCACCCTGCACCTGACAGCCGATTCTCTGGGGTCGGTGGGCATCGGCGCCAAGATCTATTTCCGCGGGCTGGAGGTGGGCAGTGTCATCAACACCCGTCTTGGGGAAGAGAACCAGAACGTGATCCTGGATCTGGTGATCGAGCCGCGCTTCGAGCACCTCGTCAAGGCGGATACTCGCTTCTGGAACATCAGCGGCATCAAGGGCTCCTTCAGCCTGGCTGGCGTCAGCGTGGAGGCGGGCAGCCTCACCTCCATCCTGAGCGGTGGCATTGCGTTTGACTCCCCCAAGGATTCTCCCGTGGCGCAAAAGGGGGTCAACTTCATCCTCTACAAGGGGCTGGCCGAGGCCGCCCGGGGTGAGCGCATCACCATCCAGGCTGGGACTCTGCCCATCAAGGAAGGGATGCCCATCCTCTATGAGGGCATCGAGATTGGACGAGTCGACCCTATTCGCCTCACCGAACAGGGACGGAGCGTGACGGCCCTCATCAACCCCGAACAGGCGTTCCGGGTGACCGGCAAGAGTCGTCTGGTGTGGGAGACGGTCTCTCTCTCCCCTGCCGGGATCAAGCACGCGGATCGCCTGCTGGCCGGGCCCGCCATTCGCCTGGACTATGAACCCGGTAAACGGGTCAACACCATGACCCTGGAGAGCCAGGCACAGCGCGGCGGCATCAAGCTGACCCTGCAGGCAGAGGATCTCGCCGGTTTGAGCGAAGGGGCTCCGCTCTGGTTCAAGGGGTTACAGATAGGTCAGCTCGGGGCACTGACCCTGGATGCCGGCGGCAATGCCAGTGTCGAGTTGCTGGTGAACGAGCGTTATCGCCATCTGCTGCAACGGGCTCGCTTCTATCGCGCCGCCCCCTTGCAGGTGGAGGCGGACCTCAGCGGTATCAAGGTGGAGACCAGCCCGGCCAGTGCCTGGTTGGCGGGGGGCATCAAGCTGGTACAGGCTGCGAAGGGTGACAGGATTAGCCGACTCTACCCCAGCCAGGAGCTAGCCCTGCTTGGGAGCCGCCATGCCAAAGCGGTCAGCTGGACGCTGCGTGCCGCTCAGGCTGATGGTATCGGTGTGGGCTCCCCCGTCCTCTACCTGGGACTGGAAGCGGGCAAGGTCAAGGCGCTGGATGCCGATGATCGCGGTGTGGCCATCACCCTGGAGATCGATGCCATCTATGCTCCTTTGCTCAAGCAGCAACCCCAGTTCTGGAAGAAGGCCGCCATCGACGGCAAGATCCGGCTCGATGGCGTGCAGGTCAAGATGGGGAACCTCGCCACCCTGCTGCGTGGTGCCATCGAATTCGACAAGCTGGGGACAGGTCGCAGCAGTCATCAGCTCTTTGACAGCAAGGAGCAGGCAAGCTCCCAGGTGCGTACCCTCACGCTCACGGCGGATCACAACCCGGGTCTCGGGGTTGGCAGCCCCATCCGCTATCGCGGAGTGGACATCGGCAAAGTAGAGCAGGTGGAACTGGACCCGACCCTGGGCCAGGTAAGCTTCAAGGCCGAACTGAATGAGCAATATGCCGCGCGTTTCCTGCAATCCGGGGCACGCTATGCCCTGGTGCAGGCCAAGGTCGGGCTGGGGGGGGTTGCCCACCTCGATACCCTGATCAAGGGGGCCTTTGTGGAGGCGACACCGGGCCGGGGGGCTGGCAAGGAGACCTTCCCCTTGAGCCAGAGTGGCCCCGCCGGTCTTGCCCTGACCCTCAAGAGCCCCTCCGTCGATGGCATCAGCGTGGGCAGCCCCCTGCTGTTTCGCAAGATGGTGGTGGGCAGCGTCACCGGCGTGACCCTGGCCCGGGATGGCAGTGAGGTACTGATCGATGTGAATGTGGATGGACAGTACGCCCATCTGATACGCGCCAATAGCCGCTTCTGGAATGTCTCCGGGGTCAAGGCCGATATCGGGCTGACCGGTGGCACCATCGAGGTCGAAACGGTGCAAAGCCTGCTGGCAGGCGGGATTGCCTTCAATACGCCGGAGCGGGAAATGGGCGCGACCGTCAAGGCGGGCCATCGTTATCCGCTTCATGCCAAGACAGAGAAAGAGTGGCTGGAGTGGAGCCCCCGCATCTTGCCCTGAGTTATTCCCCTGTTCGTCAAAAACCGGCCTTGTGCCGGTTTTTTTATGGCCTCATGGACTCCCCCATCAAGAAGGGCCGCGCACTGTGGTAAGATGTCGCCCCTCATTTTGGGTCAGCGAGATTGCGCCGTGCACGACAACACCTACCTCCCCGATCACTTCCTGCGTCACATTGCGGAGTTCATGCCATCCCATCTCTCCATGGAGGCATTCGTGGCGAGTTGCCGGCAGCCGCTGCGGCGCAGCATCCGGGTCAACACCCTCAAGATCCCGGTATCCGAGTTTGTCGCCCGCATGGCGCCGCTTGGCTGGCAGCTGGATCCCGTGCCCTGGTGTAAAGCCGGCTTCTGGCTCATCCGCAGCGATGAGAGCATTCCCCTTGGCAACACGGCCGAGCATCTGTGCGGCCTCTTCTACATCCAGGAAGCGAGCTCCATGTTGCCGGTGACGGCGCTCTTTGCCAGTGAGCAAACCCGAGGGGATGGCATGTTGCTGGACGCGGCCGCCGCCCCTGGCTCCAAGACTACCCAGATCGCGGCGCTGATGGAGAACCGCGGCATGCTGATCGCCAACGAGTTTTCCAGCAGCAGGCTGAAAGTGCTGAGCGCCAATATCCAGCGCTGCGGTGTGACCAACGTCGGTATGACCCATTTCGATGCCAAGGTCTTTGGCCAATGGCTGCCGGAAACCTTCGACGCCATCCTGCTCGACGCCCCCTGCTCCGGCGAGGGGACGGTGCGAAAAGATGAAGACGCACTGCGCAACTGGAGCCTGGAGAGCATCGAGGAGATCGCCTCGGTGCAGCGTGGCCTGCTGGAGAGCGCTTTTCACGCCCTCAAACCCGGCGGCGTGCTGGTCTACTCCACCTGCACCCTGAGCCTGCAAGAGAATCAGGCCGTCTGTCAGTCGTTGCAAAAGAAGTTCGGCGATGCCTTCAGCTTTGACTCGTTGGCCGATCTCTTTCCGGGAGCGGAGAAAGCCTGTACGCCGGAGGGATACCTGCATGTGTGGCCCCAGATCTTCGACAGTGAAGGCTTTTTCGTCGCCCGGTTGCGCAAGCATCACTCCGTGCCCAACACCATGTTCAAACCGGGCAAGCTCGGCAAGTTCCCCTTCTCGCCGCTGCCAGAGAAAGAGGCCGGCCCCATGTTGCGGGAGATTGAAGGGAATTTTGGCATCGTGCCCCATGGCCAACTGTTTGGCCGCAATGACGAGATCTGGCTCTTCCCTCACGCCTTCGAGCAGGTACAGGGGAAGCTGCGTTTCGATCGCATCGGCATCAAGCTGGCTGAAACCTTCAAGAAGGGATATCGATTGACCCATGAATGGGCTCTGGCTTACGGCCATGAGGCGAGCAAGGGATGCGTCGAGCTGGATGCCGCCAATGCCCGTGAATTCATGATGGGACGAGATGTCTGGCCAGAGCAGGATGCCGGGACTGGGGAAGTGATCGTTCGTTACCAGGGGCACCCGCTCGGCATGGGGAAATGGGTGGGGAGTCGCATCAAGAATGCCCTGCCCCGGGAGCTGGTACGGGACAACAACCTGTTCAATGCGTGAGAGTGGGGTCGCTCGAGCAAAAATAGCGCCTGTTCGAGTCTGAAAAACCCCCACTCTGGTTGAACTTTTATCCGGTTCTTGAAATGCCTAGAGCCTTGTCTAAGCTTAAGGCTATCCGCATACCAGTTAGCGCACGGCTCTGCAAGGAGCCAATTCCCCTATGCCAGGTACAAGGAATTCGTACCTGGCTTTTTTTGTCTTCTTTTTCAATCACACCGGCACGGCACGATAGCATCGTCTATTCGAGCATGTCTGCCGACTCGGGGACATCGCTCTGCTGCGCGTTGGTCGTTTGTTGCAGTTCGTGCTGATAGAGCAGATCGATTGCCTGCTCGATGATGGAGGCCTGACTGTCTTCCAGTTGTTGCCCCAGCATGGCCAACCGCTCTGCATGACGATTGCTTATCCAGCATTGCAACCGGCTGTGGGTTTCCTGCTTGCGCTTCACGTGCTGGCGCTGCCGTTCGGCGTTCTCTTGCGCGGCGATTTTCTTCAATTCCTGGCTATCGTGACCTTCCGACATGTCTATATCGTGAATGTTATCTCTCATTTTTCGTTGGCATCTTCTACGAAAGTAAATCGGATTACGACTCCCCCACCGTCATGATGTCTGTGGAGGACGACATGAATATACCACCAGATCAACAGGATATCATTTAACATAAAAAAGTCAGTGGCGCGGTTTGCTATAACAACCCATCCAGGGCGTGATCCGAGAACTTGTGTGCATCGTCGAAATATTCCTGCAAGGTGCGCATGTCCTTGTGTCGGGTCACCTCGATGATCTTGTTCATCGGTTTGCCCGCCGTTACCGCAGAGGTGATGAACCCCCGCCGCAAACTGTGGCCACTGACATGGAGATCGTCGATGGCCTGGCCGGTTCGCCGCTTGATCATCAAGTTGATACCTTGTGGCCCCAGGGGGTCTGTCATCAGCTGTCCCCAGCGATTCATTCGACGAAACAGGGGGCCCTCAGCAATCCGGCTTTTTTTCAGCCATTGTTGCAGTGCAGAGACCGGGCAATACCGGGTTCCTGGAATGAGTGCTATCTCCGATTCATGGAGCTGATGTTTGCTTGGTTTGAGACAAAGGCGTATCCCCTGCCCCACAAACTGCACGTCATTCACCTCGATCCTGGCCGCTTCCGATCGACGCAAGGCGCCACTGAACATCAGGAGCAACAGGGTGTAATCCCGAAGCCCAGCCAGGTTGCTGGTGTCTATCTCGTCCAGCACGCAGGCCAATGGTTTCAGGGTCAGCGCCCCCGTTTTGCGTTTGCGGTTATCACCGAGCCGTACTATGCCCCGCATCATCTCCTTGATCTCCGCATGCTCGGTCGGCATGGGGTGGATCCCCTTCTGCTTGAAGGCATAACGAATGCCGGCAAGCCGTCTTACCAGGGTGGCCGGTTTGCGAGGTTCCCCGTTGCGAAGTTCCCCCTTTCCTTCTTCCTTGTCCAGCCAGACCCAGTTGGCCAGGATGCCATCGGCCTGATCCGCCAGAAAATTCATGATGTCGTGGTGTGTTGTCTGCAAGGGATCCAGCCCGTGGAGTTGGCACCAGGAGACAAAGATGCGGGTATCTGCCTGATAGGCATTGAGGGTGGAGTCGGCTTTGGCGCTGCGCAGAAAGCGTCTTGCCCGGCTGTTCAGCTGAGGATCGAAGACGCTCTGCAAGGATTGCTGAACTGGGTTTTGAAGGCGTGGGTAGTTCACTTAACTCTATGATTTAAAGCGGAGTTTCGGTGGATCTTACAGGATCTTCCAGATCTATCAAGTATCGATAATGAATATTATCGATACTTGTGAAGAGTGCTTTTAACCCATTTCAGCCCCCTCATCTATTCCTCAAGCATTCTGTCATCCCTGCTCCGTTTTATCAGGTGCTGGCAATTTGAACTCGTCAGCATCCACCACACAAAGTGAGAGATAACAACTTGGCATGATTGTTTTGGGATGGATCGTGATAGTGCAGATTGTCATAGAAAACGCCCCGCTATGCGGGGCGTTTTCTGTTATCGCTTTGCCAACTTGAACAATTCGAAGAAATTATGGCTGGTGGCCTCTGCCAATTCAGCGAGCGGTATCTGGCGAAGATCCGCGATAAATTGGGCGACGTCGCGAACAAAGGCCGGCTCATTCTCCCTCCCCCGGTGGGGAACCGGTGCCAGATAGGGAGAGTCGGTTTCAACCAGCAGTCGTTCCAGTGGCAACGCCTTGACCACGGCCTGCAGGGCTGAGGCGTTCTTGAAGGTGGCTATCCCCGAGATGGAAATATAGAACCCCATGGCCATCGCGGCCTCGGCCATTTCGAGGGACTCGGTGAAGCAGTGCAGCACTCCGCCCACCTGTTCGGCCCCCTCCTCTCGCATGATCCGCAGCGTGTCTTCCTGGGCATCCCGGGTGTGGATGATGAGCGGTTTGTTCAGTGCCCGGGCTACACGAATATGTTCGCGGAAAGAGGCTTGCTGTACATCCTTGTTTTCCGGTGAATAGAAGTAGTCGAGCCCGGTTTCGCCGATGGCCACCACTCTCTCATCGGCCGCCTGAGTCAGCAGCAAGGCAGCATCCACCCCGGGATCCTGATTGAGCGGGTGGACACCGCAGGAGGCAAACACCTGGGGATAGGGAGCGATGGCCTCCATCATGGTCGGGAACTGGGCCTGGGTCACACTCACGCAGAGAAAATATCCCACGCTCTGCTGCGCCGCCTTGGCCAGTACATCGGCCATGTCGGTCTGCTTGGAGCCATAACTCAAGCGATCGAGATGGCAATGGGAATCAACGAGTAACATAGACAACCTTGTTTATAACCAGCGATTGAGCCAGTTCATCAAATGGATGGTGGGATTGGAAAGCTGCCCTGGCTGACAAGCCTCCTTCAGCACAACCAGCTGCTGTTCAGCTTCCAGGAGCCGTTCGCTGGAGTGTCTCTCAGCCAGTTGCTGGCTGAGTGATGCAAGATCCGGCATCGCCAGTTGATGATGGCCGCAGCCAGCCTGAAGCTTGAGGGCATCGCACAAGAAGAGCTGCAACCAGTGCAGCCGGACCTGATTATCCTCGGCCAACTGGGCGCAGACATTCGCCGCACGGGTGGGGGCCGATGCCAGCGAGACAAATCCGTCGAGCAATGCCCGTCTGGCATCATCTTGCTGTGCTTCGATATAGCTCAGCACCCGCAGCGGCGCACCCTGGCAGATCCGCACCTGGGCCTGGGTCGCCTGATGGCCCTGCTCGGCGAGCCAGGCAAGGGTCTCCCCCTCAGAGGGGAGCTGGCAGACATGCTTGTGACAACGGCTCAAGATGGTGGGGAGCAGGCGAGATACCCGGGATGCGATGAGCAGCAACAGACTGTCGCCAGCCGGCTCTTCCAGCGTCTTCAGCAAAGCATTGGCGGCAGACTCCGTCATGCGCTCCGCCTCCTGAATGATCACCACCTTGCCGCGACCGAGCTGGGACGTGCTCTGGAGGCGGCTGCAAATCTCCCGGATGGCTTCGACACCTATGGTCTTGCCCTCTGGCCCCAGGGTGCCAAGATCCGGGTGATGCCCTTTCTCAAAAAGCTGGCAGGAGTGGCACTGACCGCAGGGCTCACCTCGTTGTGGATGCTGACACAGGTGCAGTCGCGCCAGTCGCTCTGCAAGCTGCTCCTTGCCAAGGCCGGGATCGCCTAGCAGCAACCAGGCGTGGCCGAGCCGTCCGGCCCGGGACGTCTCGCTCAAGGCATGCCAATCCGGGATCAGCCAGGGATACATAGCCCCTCGCTTGCCAGATAATGCTCAAGGGCTGCCTCGATGGCGGCTTTGACTTGCGCCGGGGGCAACCCGGCATCGATGACCTGGATGGAATCATCGGCGGCCGCCAACTCGAGGTAACGCTGGCGGGTACGTTCAAAGAAGCCGATCTGCTCCAGCTCAATCCTGTCCAGCTCGCCGCGATGGCGGGCCCGCTGCAGGCCGATGGCAGGATCGATGTCCAGATAGAGCGTCAGATCCGGCTTGAAATCCCCGAGGACCGCCCGTTTGATGGCGCCGATGAGGTTCGCATCGATGCCGCGGCCACCCCCCTGATAGGCCTGGGAGGAGAGATCGTGGCGATCGCCCACTACCCAGATGCCGTCTGCCAGGGCAGGCTTGATCCGGGTCTCCACCAGTTGTACCCGGGAGGCGTACATCAACAGCAGCTCGGCCTCGACGGTCAGGCGCTCGTCGTGCACTTCCTTGACGATGGCCCGCATGCGTTCCGCCAGCGGCGTGCCGCCCGGCTCCCGGGTGCACTCGATCCGCGCAACTCCGTGGGCTTGCAGATAGTCGGTCACATAGCGCACCGCAGAACTCTTCCCTGCCCCTTCCAATCCTTCAATCACGATAAATTTAGACATTAGGGTTTCTTCAATATGTATTCACGCACCGCCCGATTGTGTTCATCGAGGGTCTTGGAGAAGTAGTGGGCACCGCCCCCCTTGGCAACGAAGTAGAGATAGTCGGTCGATTTGGGGTTGAGCGCCGCCTCGATGGAGGCCTTGCCCGGCATGGCGATGGGCGTCGGAGGCAGACCGTCGATCACATAGGTGTTGTAGGGGTTCACGTCGGTCAGATCGCTGCGGCGAATGTTGCCATCGTACCTCTCCTTCACCCCATAGATGACGGTAGGGTCGGTCTGCAACTTCATGCCAAGGCGTAGACGGTTGACGAACACAGAAGCAATCTGGGCCCGTTCATCCGGTTGGCCCGTCTCTTTTTCGATGATGGAGGCCATGATGAGCGCTTCATAGGGAGTCTTGTAAGGCAGATTGGCCTGACGCTTCTCCCAGGAAGCCTCCAGGAACGTTTTCATGTCCTGATAGGCGCGGCGCAGGATCGAAAGATCGCTGGCATGAGTGGTATAGGCGTAGGTTTCCGGCAGGAACCACCCCTCCAGCTTGCCATTTTCGATGCCGAGCTCCTGAGCCAGCTCGGTTTCGCTCTGCTCCAGAGTCAGGCGCTCCAGATAGGGGGCGCTGGAAAGTTGCTTCAGCCAATCCTCAAATCGGGACCCTTCGACAAAGGTCAGGCTGAAGTGAAACTCCTTGCCGGAAGCAAAGAGAGAGAGAGTCTCCTTGAGCGGCGCCCCTTCCTTGATTTCATAGGTGCCGGACTTGATGGCCACCAGTTCGGGATGACCGCGCAACCAGAGACGCACCGCCCAGGGGCTGGTTTCCCCCTCCCCCAGTTCGGCAATCAGGCGCGCCGCATGGGCGCCTTTTTCGACGGTAAAGAGGCGTGTTGGCCCCTTGTTGGTGAGCGTCTCCACCTGTTGCCACTTGTGATACACGTACCCTCCGACAACGGCGACAGAGAGTGCCGCCCCTGCGAGCAGGGTGTAAAGCCGATTAAACTTCAATGACCAAGCGCTCCTGTAAACGGCGGATCAATACCGGACTGGGATAGTGCATATCCCCGATGCGGGTGACCGGGACTATACCCATCAGGGTATTGGTCAGCCAGACCTCTTCCGCCTGCCAGAGTGACTCCAATGGAGCCTCTACGACACGCAGTTCAATGCCCATCTGTTTAAGCATCGTCATCACGCGCTTGCGCATGATGCCATCGATCCCGGCGCGGGTGAGATCCGGTGTGAACACCGTCCTGCCGCGACGCCAAAACAGATTGGCGCTGACCCCTTCTACCAGAAATCCCCGGCTGTTCAAGACTATACCTTCGACCCCGCCACGCGCAGCAAGTTCGCGCTTCAGCATCACTTGTTCGAGGCGCCCCAGCGTCTTGAGACCGGCGAGCATGGGACTGTCCCCAAGCTGCTGCTGGCATACCAGGGCATTGATGCCGGTTTGCTGCCAATCATGATAATGCTCAGGATAAGGTGCCAAAGAGACGATGCGAGTGGGCGTGTCACAGCCTGCGCCGTCATATCCCCGCCCACCGGCGCCCCGGGTCAGCATTATCTTGACGACAGCCTGTGTCTGCCCAGAAGCCAGCTGCGCCGCCTCGTCGGCAAGCAGGTCCCAGGAGTGCTCGCCAAAGCCAAGCCGGGCGTTGGCATGTTGCAGCCGGGCCAGATGGTCCTGCCACCAGAGCACCTTCCCTTCCCTCACCAGCATGGTGGTGAAATGACCATCACCGTATGCCAGCCCACGATCCCTGGCTGACAGTGTTTCTGTGGGTATTCCATTAATCAGCAAGGGGATCCCTCCGATAAAAAAGGCCCGATACTGCCGTATCGGGCCTTATCATTCGCCCAGAGCGAATTATACGCGTTTGAAGATCAGGGAGCCATTGGTGCCGCCAAAACCGAAGGAATTGGAGAGGGCATAATCGAAGCTGCCGGCCTTGGCAACATGCGGCACCAGATCCAGGTCGCACTCATCATCCGGGTTGTCCAGGTTGATGGTGGGAGGCACCATCTGGTCACGCAGAGAGAGCACGGTGATGATCGCCTCGATGGCGCCAGCCGCCCCCAACAGGTGGCCTGTCATGGACTTGGTGGAGCTGACCATCAGGGCGCTGGCATGGTCACCAAACACCTTCTTCATGCCGCGCAGCTCGGCCACATCTCCAAGGGGGGTGGAGGTACCGTGGGCATTGATGTAACCGATCTGCTCGGGTGCGATGCCAGCATCCTTGATGGCGTTCTTCATGGCGCGTGCGCCACCATCGCCGTCCGAGGGAGGGGCCGTCATGTGATAGGCATCCCCGCTCATGCCAAAGCCGACCAGCTCGGCATAGATCTTGGCGCCGCGTGCCTTGGCATGTTCATACTCTTCCAGCACCAACACGCCGGCACCGTCGCCCAGCACGAAACCGTCGCGATCCTTGTCCCAGGGGCGGCTCGCCTTCTGCGGTTCGTCATTACGTGTGGAGAGCGCCTTGGCAGCGGCAAAGCCGCCCATGCCCATGGGGGTGGAGGCTTTCTCGGCACCACCGGCAACCATCACGTCCGCATCGCCATAGGCGATCATCCGGCCAGCCATGCCGATGGCATGGGTACCCGTGGTACAGGCGGTAGTCACGGCGATGTTCGGGCCCTGCATGCCTTTCATGATGGAAAGATGACCGGACACCATATTGATGATGGTGGACGGAACGAAGAAAGGGCTCAGCTTGCGAGGGCCGCCATTGATGAGGCTGCTGTGGTTCTGCTCAATCAGACCCAGACCGCCGATACCGGAGCCGATGGCAACGCCTACCCGCTCCGCGTTCTCTTCGTTGATGATCAGGCCGGAATCTTCCAGGGCCTGAACACCCGCCGCCACGCCATACTGGATGAAGAGATCCATCTTGCGGGCTTCTTTGCGGTTGATGCCGAACTCTTCGGGGTCGAAATCCTTGACCAGGCCTGCGAAACGGGTTGCGAACTCGCTTGCATCAAAGTGGTCGATGAGGGAAATGCCGCTCTGCCCGTTGAGCAGGGCTTGCCAGCTGGATTCGGCAGTGTTGCCTACCGGGGAAAGCATCCCCAAGCCGGTCACCACGACTCTGCGTTTTGACACTGAGGTAGTCTCCGAGAGGTGTTTTGAAAGGGGTAAACATAAAAGAAGCGGCCCTTGGGCCGCTTCTTTCAGAACAGGAACTTATTCCTGATTAGCGGTGATGTAGTCGATAGCCGCTTGAACAGTGGTGATCTTCTCGGCTTCTTCATCAGGAATTTCGGTATCGAATTCTTCTTCCAGCGCCATTACCAGTTCAACGGTATCCAAAGAGTCAGCGCCCAGGTCGTCGACGAAGGAGGCAGCGTTCTTCACGTCTTCTTCTTTAACACCCAGTTGTTCGATGATGATTTTCTTTACGCGTTCTTCGATGTTGCTCATGACCTGAATTTTCCTTTAAAAATACGCTATTGCGTCTGGTTGGGGTAGTGTATTCAATTGACGTGAGTTTGCAAGTGACTTGCCGCTGGTCAAACCACGAAATTCGCCAAACTTCGGCGTATTATCGCAAATTTGAACAGAACTCACGACAAATTGATTACACCATGTACATCCCGCCATTAACATGCAGGGTTTCGCCGGTAATATAGGCGGCATCATCCGATGCCAAGAATACCACAGCGGCAGCAATTTCTTTCGGATCGCCCAAACGGGCAGCAGGCACCTGATTCATGATGCCGGCGCGCTGCTCTTCATTGAGCGCCTTGGTCATGTCGGTCTCGATGAAACCGGGAGCAACCGCATTCACCGTGATGCCACGAGATGCCACTTCACGGGCCAGCGACTTGGTAAAGCCAACCAGACCAGCCTTGGCAGCAGCATAGTTGACCTGACCGGCGTTGCCCATGGTGCCGACCACGGAACCGATGCTGATGATGCGACCGTTACGCTTCTTCATCATGGCACGCAATACCGGCTTACTCAGACGGTACAGGGAGGTGAGATTGGTGTCGATGATCTCGTTCCACTCGTCATCCTTCATCCGCATCAGCAGGTTGTCGCGGGTAATGCCGGCGTTGTTGATCAGGATGTCGATGTCGCCAAAACGCGCCTTGATGGCGGCGAAGACGGTTTCGATAGATTCCTGACTGGTCACGTTCAGTGCCATGCCGCAGCCTTGTTCACCCAGGTAAGCACTGATCGCCTCGGCACCGCTCTCGCTGGTCGCGGTCCCCACGACTTTGGCGCCACGAGCAGCAAACATCTCCGCAATCGCACGACCAATGCCACGGCTGGCGCCAGTGACCAACACAACCTTATCGGTAAAACTCATGACTTGCTCCTGTTTACTTGATCTGGGCCAGTGCCTGCTCGAACGAGGCGGCGTCGTTGGCGTGAATACCTTCCACTCGCGCATCGATACGCTTGGCCAGGCCGGTCAATACCTTGCCCGGGCCCATCTCGATCTCGAGGGTAACACCGTCGTTTGCCATGCGCTCTACCGTTTCAGTCCAGCGAACCGGGCTGAACAGCTGACGCACCAAGGCTTGCTTGATGGCGGCAGGATCCTGCTCACAAGAGACGTCAACATTATTGATGACGGCGATGGCAGGAACCTTGATCTCGATCCCATCCAGGGCGGCGGCCAGCTTTTCTGCGGCCGGTTTCATCAGGGCGCAGTGGGAGGGCACGGAGACCGGCAGCGGCAGGGCACGCTTGGCACCTGACTCTTTCATCAGCACGTTGGCACGCTCGACCGCCTCTTTGTGGCCGGCGATGACCACCTGACCCGGAGAGTTGAAGTTGACCGGAGAAACCACCTGCCCCTGGGCCGCTTTCTCACAGTTGGCAGCGATGCTCTCGTTGTCCAGACCGATGATGGCAGCCATGGCGCCAGTGCCTTCCGGTACGGCTTCCTGCATGGCCAAACCACGCAGCTCGACCAGCTTGACGGCATCGGCAAACGCCAGCGCGCCGCTGCACACCAGGGCGGAGTATTCCCCCAGGCTGTGGCCGGCCATCACGGCAGGGGTTGCCCCGCCTTGTTGTTGCCACAGGCGCCACAGCGCGACGGAGGCGGTCAACAGCGCTGGCTGGGTACGCCAGGTCTTGTTGAGATCCTCGGCCGGGCCTGCCATCACCAGGGCAAACAGGTCATAGCCCAGCACCTGGCTCGCCTCGGCGAAGGTCTCTTTAATCACTGCGTGTTGCTCGGCCAGCTCGGCCAGCATGCCGACGCTCTGGGAGCCTTGTCCCGGGAAGGCAATGGCAAATCGGGTCATCATTGATTCCTTTAAGGTAAGACGAATTCGGTAAGCGGGCGCCCGAGGACCGGGCACCGCTCGGTATCAGAGGCGAACCAGCGCAGAGCCCCAGGCAAAACCGCCGCCGAAGGCTTCCAGCAGGACCAGCTGGCCGGGTTTGATGCGACCATCGCGCACCCCTTCATCGAAGGCGATGGGCACGGAGGCCGCGGAGGTATTGCCATGACGATCCAGGGTCAGGATCACCTTGTCGAGCCCCATGCCGAGTTTCTTGGCGGTGGCATTGATGATGCGGAAGTTGGCTTGATGGGGCACCAGCCAGTCCAGCTCGCTCGGCTCGACGTTGGCCGCAGCCAGGGTTTCGGTCACGATCTCGCTAAGGCGTGTCACCGCCACCTTGAAGACATCGTTGCCCTTCATGTACATGTAGGCTTCGAGCTCAGCACCCGGCATGCCGCGACGGGGCTGCGGCAGTTTGAGCAGCTCGCCATAACGGCCATCGGCATGCAGATGGGTGGAGAGGATCCCAGGAGTGTCGCTGGCACCGATGACCACGGCCCCTGCCCCATCCCCGAACAGGATGATGGTGCCGCGATCCTCGGGATCGCACATGCGTGACAGCACGTCCGCACCGACAACCAGCACGTGGCGAGCAGCGCCGGATTTGACGAACTGATCGGCGATGGCGAGAGCATATGTAAAGCCGGCACAGGCGGCGGCTACGTCAAACGCCGGGATCCCCGGTACGTCAAGCAGCCCCTGCAGTTCACAGGCAGCAGCTGGGAAGGCATTCTCTGCGCTGGTGGTGGCCAGCACTATCATGTCCAGATCGGCGGCAGTCAGACCTGCCGCATCAAGCGCACGCAAGGCCGCCTGATGAGAAAGGGTCGCGACGGTTTCGTCGGCTCCGGCGATACGGCGTTCACGGATCCCGGTGCGTTCCACGATCCATTCGTCACTGGTTTCAACCATCTGTTCAAGATCGGCGTTGGTACGAACCGAACTCGGCAGATAACTGCCAGTACCCAGAATTTTGCTATGCATAGAGTTTTATAAATCCCTGTCGGAAAAGACAGATTCAAGGCGATCTGCAATTTGCAATGGAAGTTGATGTCTGGCTTCTTGTGCGGCCAGCAGAATCGCATGACACAGAGCGCGGCGCTCGGCCCGCCCATGGCTTTTTACCACAATGCCGCGCAATCCTAACAGACTCGCGCCATTATACTGGTCGGGGTTCAGGTAAGAGAAACGCCGTTTGAACATAAATCCGGCGAGTCGACCAAGAAAACTGCGTTTTTTGCGCGGATATCCGGCCAGTTCGGCCATCATCCGCACCACCCCCTCCGCGGTCTTGAGCGCCACGTTGCCCACGAAACCGTCGCAGACGATCACGTCGCACTCGCCGCTGAAGATCCTGTCCCCCTCAATGAAACCGACAAAATTCAGGGCAGAGCATTGGCGCAGCAACTCGGCGCTGTGACGCACCAGGTCGTTGCCCTTGATCTCCTCCTCCCCTACGTTGAGCAGTGCCACTCTGGGTGAAGGTATCCCCTCCACCTTCTCTGCGACTACGGCGCCCATCACGGCAAATTGCAGCAGGGTGTCGGCATCGCAGCTCACGTTCGCACCCAGATCCAGCATCACGGTCCGCTTTCCACTCAATGTGGGCAGCGCCTTGATGAGGGCTGGCCGGTCAACACCGGGCAAGGATTTGAGCACGCACTTGGCCATGGCCATCAAGGCACCGGTGTTGCCTGCACTGACACAGGCATCGGCAGCGCCGCTCTTGACCAGATCCAGGGTCACGCGCATGGAGGAGTCTTTCAGGGTACGCAGCGCCACGATAGGCTTTTCGCCCATGCCCACGACCTGGGAGGCATGCACGAGACGAACGCGAGGGTGGTTGAGCAAGCCATGTTGCTGCAGAAGAGAGGCGGTCTGGTGTTGATCACCGACCAGAACAAGTTTTAGCTGGGGTAGAAGAGACAGTGCCTGCACGGCGGCAGGCACTGTTTCCGAGGGGCCGATATCTCCCCCCATTATGTCTAGCGCGACAGTTTGCGTAGACAAAGGCAATCCTTAAGCGATTACCTTTTTACCGCGGTAGAAACCATCGGCAGTCACGTGGTGACGACGATGAATTTCGCCACTGGTCTGATCAACAGTCAGGGCAGCGGTGGTCAGCGCATCGTGGGAACGACGCATGCCACGCTTGGCGCGGGTTTTACGGTTCTGTTGTACGGCCATGGTAGGCTAACTCCTAAAATTCACTTACGTTTGAGCGCTTCAAGAACTGCAAAGGGATTCGGCCGCTCATCAGCAGGTTCGATTTCACCCCAGGTCATCTCCATGTTTCCTCTGGGACACACATCCACCGGATGCATGGCTACCTGAGGCAACGAGAGGATGAGTTCATCCTCCAGGATTTGATGAAGATCTATCTCGCCGTTTTCGTCCAACTCAATGGGCTCATAAGCTTCCGGCAGTTCTTCCTCGTTTGTTCTTTCGAACAGCGGAGTGTAAATAAAACTAGCTTCACAAAGGTGTTCAAACGTCTCACCACAACGCTGGCAAACCAGGTCGACCTTGGCATGGGCAGTGCCTTTCATAACGGTCAACTTCTGGACATCTTTGCCAAAGTGCAGTGTGACATCCACATCACTTCGCAAGCCTTCGGTTGATTCCTCCAGCCTGGGCATCTGCGACTTTTCCACTATCCCGACATAATCGAGTAGCTTCAAGGCATTACGGACTGGATCAACCTTAACGGGCAACTTCACCTTTTGCATAGGGCGCGAATATTATAGGTCCAACAAGGGATAGTCAAAGGAAAAAGTCCTTACCGCCGATGATTTTACCTTCACAGGCCCCTGCAAGAGGAACTTGTGCTCATCGGTGGCCGATTATGCCATATCGTGCAGGATCTGGCACAGGATCCTGTTCCCCTCTCCTGTCTGTCCACCGGATGTGCTCCTTGGTGTCTCATCAGGTGGCAGAACAGCGCGGGTCTCTCCCCAGCAGGCCTGGTGTCGCAGCCACTCTGGGCTCGGCTTCCATCAGTCTGCGTATGGCTTTGAAACTGCCCACGGCAGCCTTGATGGCAATGGGATTGACCAGCCAGCCCGGCAAGATGTTGCCCGGGTTGGTATAGGTTTCGAGCCGAACGAGTGTACTGCCATCCCGTTGGGGTAGCGCCTCCCACCGTCCAGCGCTTTCCTGGATCCGGAACAGCCCTGCATGCAATGGCAGGGCATTCGGCTCTGCCCACACCTCGAGAGTCAGGCCGCAATCGATGCGTCGACTCAAATGGGAGCGGGTGATGAGCTCCCTGTCTTGCACCGGCCAGGGAGACGCCAGGCGGGTATAGACCAGATCATCGTCGGGACCAGATCTGGCCAGCACCCTGACTTCACGGCTCTGGGGCAACCACTCTTAATGGCGCACCGTGTTGCGCAGTACCGTGATCAGCGCGCCAGGATCGGCATTCACGCGCATCTCCAGACGTAAGGCCTGAAAAGAGGTCGGAGGATGTGGCTGGGTCCAAAGCATCACCCCCTCATCCCCCTGGCGAAGTTGCCATGTCCCTGCCCAGCTGGCGAAGGAGATCAGTGCCATGACCAAGGCCGCATATCGTGTCATCACGCTCAATTCCGATCTCTTGTGTTTGTGCTGTGGTTTCCTCAGCATGCATGCTTCCCGCTAATTAGGCGAGTCCCGCTGTAGACATCTCCTGTTTGCGTGGCCCCATCTGCACAGATAGAATCAACCAATTGATTTATAAATGGATATCATCAAAACATGCAGCCTTCCTTGATCCTCGCGTCCACCTCGTCCTACCGCAAGACCTTGCTGGAAAAACTCGGTCAGCCATTTCACTGTGCTGCGCCTCAAGTCGATGAGACGGCGCGACACGGGGAGACCGCAGAAGCTCTGGTCAGCAGATTGGCGTTTGCCAAGGCGAATGCCGTTGCCGCTGACCGTGATCAAGGATTGATCATCGGTTCAGATCAGGTGTGCGTCTGTGACGGGCAGATCCTCGGCAAACCCGGCACGGTGGAGAAGGCGGTCGAGCAGTTGCTGCGGGCACAAGGCAAGCGCGTCATCTTTTACACCGGGCTGTGCGTGATCAATGCTGCAAATGGCCATGCCGAGCAGCTCGTCGAGCCTTTCACCGTGCATTTTCGTTCGCTCGATGAAGCCGCCATCCGTCGCTATGTGGAGGCCGAACGTCCTCTGGATTGTGCCGGCAGCTTCAAGTGCGAGGGAATGGGCATCGTCTTGTTCAAGGCGCTGGAGGGGCGTGATCCCAACGCCCTTGTCGGTCTTCCCCTGATAGGCTTGGTTGATCTCCTGGGTCGCCACGGCCTGGCTCTCCCATAACAAGAACTCTGCCATGAAAAACGGGAGCCAAGGCTCCCGTTTTTCATGGTTGTCAGCGTGGCAGCTTGGCGAGGAACGCCTCAAGCTCCGGTGACAATGGCGCTTCCACCTGCATCTCCCGGTCGTCCACCGGATGAGTAAAGGTGAGCTTCCAGGCGTGCAGGAACAAACGCTTTAGCCCCTGCCCTCGCATCTTTTCATCAAACCCGGCCTCACCATATTTGTCATCGCAGGCGATGGGATGGCCGGCGTGCTGGGTGTGGACACGGATCTGGTGAGTACGGCCAGTGATGGGACTGCACTCGACCAGTGTGGCCTCGGCAAACTGACGGGTAATCCGGAACCGGGTCTCGGAAGGTTTGCCATCGCTGCTGACCCGCACCACCCGCTCGCCGGATTGCAGATCATTTTTGCGAAGTGGCGCATTGACCACCTTGACGTGGGGTTGCCACTGGCCGCGCACCAGCGCCAGATACTGCTTGCGCATGGTCTTGACCCGCAACTGCTCGTGCAGGCTGCGCAGGGCACTGCGCTTCTTGGCAACCAGCAGCACGCCGGAGGTGTCGCGATCCAGCCGGTGCACCAGTTCGAGGAAACGGGCTTCGGGGCGCAGAGCACGCAGCCCTTCGATGACGCCAAAACTGAGGCCGCTGCCGCCGTGCACTGCCATGCCGGACGGCTTGTTTAGCACTATCATGGCGTCGTCTTCAAACAGGATCTGGCTCTCCAGACGCTGGATGCTGCCGAGGTTGGCAGAAGGCAACTCATTCTTCTCGGCCACACGCACGGGGGGCACCCGCACCTCGTCACCGGCACAAAGCTTGTATTCCGGTTTGATGCGCTTCTTGTTGACCCGCACCTCCCCTTTTCGAAGGATGCGATAAATCAGGCTCTTGGGGACGCCCTTTAACTGAGTCTTGAGAAAATTGTCGATGCGCTGCCCGTCATGCTCAGCTTCGATGGTGAGCAGCTGCACTTGTTGATGTATCTGTGTCATGGCGCGGATTTTAACACCGCCGACAGCCCTTGGCTGCATGCTTTGTTAAAAAATGGCGTCTTGCTATAAAAGTGGTTTAAATGGGATAATAAACAAGGTTTTGTCATTGTGTTCAAGCCTTGTACTAAGTGGCCAAAATGTATGCCACCCAATCCCGAAACACCGTGTATACAAGAACATGACGGTTCCCGGGTGCGAGGTACAACGCATGGAGAACACAAACAGAGCCGACGTAAATTGTCTCCACATCGGTATCCTTAATTCACGCCCTCTCGAGAAGGCTGAACCAGAGTGCCCTTAGTTTGCGCCTCATGCATACCCCAACCGGGAGGTTGCCCCAGCATGCTGAAGACCCGAGGCCGGCGCCGGCAGGACCCAGTGGAGGAATCAAAATGACAAAATAATGAGAACTCAATGAAAAGAATGCTAATCAACGCGACTCAGGAAGAGGAGTTGCGCGTAGCGCTGGTTGACGGACAACAGCTCTACGATTTGGATATTGAAAGTCCGGGACACGAGCAGAAAAAAGCGAACATTTACAAGGGCAAAATCACCCGAGTAGAACCCAGTCTCGAAGCTGCTTTTGTTGACTATGGCGCCGAACGCCACGGTTTCCTGCCGTTAAAGGAAATCGCCCGCAATTACTTCCCCTCCGGTTACTCCTATCAGGGTCGTCCCAACATCAAAGAAGTGGTCCGCGAAGGCCAGGAAGTGATTGTCCAGATCGACAAGGAAGAGCGTGGTACCAAGGGTGCAGCCCTCACCACCTTCATCAGTCTGGCTGGCAGCTACCTGGTGCTGATGCCGAACAACCCCCGTGCCGGCGGCATCTCCCGTCGCATCGAGGGTGACGAGCGGACCGAGCTGAAGGAAGCCCTGAGCGGACTGACCGTACCGGACGGCATGGGCCTCATCGTGCGCACCGCCGGTGTGGGCAAGTCCCCGGAAGAGCTGGAGTGGGATCTGAACGTTCTGCTCAATCACTGGGACTCCATCCATAAGGCGTCACAACAACGTTCCGCTCCGGTGCTCATTCACCAGGAGAGCAACGTCATCGTGCGCGCCATCCGTGACTATCTGCGTCGCGATGTGGGCGAGATCCTGATCGACAACCCGGTCATCTTCGAGCGCGCCAAGTCACATATCGAGCTGGTCCGTCCCGATTTCCTCAATCGCGTGAAGCTCTACAAGGGTGATGTCGCCCTGTTCAACCACTTCCAGATCGAGAGCCAGATCGAGTCAGCCTTCCAGCGCGAAGTGCGCCTGCCCTCCGGCGGCAGCATCGTCATCGATCCGACCGAAGCACTGACCTCCATCGATATCAACTCCTCCCGCGCCACCAAGGGCTGCGATATCGAAGAGACCGCCCTGCAGACCAACCTGGAAGCGGCCGATGAGATCGCTCGCCAGCTGCGCCTGCGTGACCTAGGTGGCCTGATTGTCATCGACTTCATCGACATGACCCCGCTTCGCCATCAGCGCGAAGTGGAAAACCGTCTGCGTGAAGCGGTGCATCAGGATCGTGCCCGTATCCAGCTGGGCCGTATCTCCCGTTTCGGTCTGCTGGAGATGTCTCGCCAGCGTCTGCGTCCCTCCCTCAACGAGTCCAGCAGCCATATCTGCCCCCGTTGCCAGGGTCAGGGGGTCATCCGTGACAACGAATCCCTCGCCCTGTCCATCCTGCGTCTCATCGAAGAAGAGGCCATGAAGGACAACACCGAGCAGGTGCATGCCCAGGTGCCGGTCGATGTGGCCGCCTATCTGCTCAACGAGAAGCGTACCTCCATCGCCAATCTGGAACAGCGCAATGATGTGCGTGTCTACATCATTCCGAACCAGCATCTGGAAACCCCGCACTACGAAGTGACCCGCATCCGTCAGAACGAGATCCCAGAAGCGGCCAGCTACGAGCTCAAAACCGAGATTGCCAAGCCGGTCTACCAGCCGCGCCAAGCTCAGGTAGTCGAGCGTGAACAACCGCTGCTGCAAGGGTTTGCCCCGGCTCCTCAGCCGGTTGCGCCCGCCGCCCCGGCTCCTGTTGCGACTCCCGCTCCGGTTGCAGAACAAGTCGGCTTCTTTGGCAAGCTGGCCAAGGCCTTCTCCGGCCTGTTCGGTGCCTCCTCCGATGCGGCTCCGGCCGAGGTGAAGGCGCCTGCCGACAAACCGGCCGCCCAGCGCGAAGCTCGCAAGGATGACGGGCACCGTCACCAGCGCGATGAATCCCGCAGCCGTGGTCAACGTGGTCGTCGCGACGACAACCGCGGCAGTCGCAATGCCGAGGCCGGCGAGAAGCGTGAAGGCGCAGCCAGCCGCGAGAGCAGTGATCGCAATCGTCGCCCGCGCAAAGAGCGTGAGCCTCGTCAAGAGCGGGAACCGCGCCAGGAACGGGAACCCCGTGGCGAAGTGCGCACCGAGCAGCGCATGGAGCGTGAGCCTCGCGAACCCCGCCAGGAGCGCGAACCTCGTGCCCCGCGTCCGGCTCGTGAACCTCGCGCCCCCCGCGAACCCCGTGCCGAGGTGATCGTCGAGGCGGTTGATACCGTTGATACTGCGGTCGCCAGCGCTGAACCGCGTCAGGAAAAAGAGCAAAAAGTGGCCGAGCGCCGCGAACGTCGCCAACTGCGCAAGCAGATCCGTGTCGATGTCGCCGCGACCGACACCCCTGCCCTGCCGACTGACGAGCAAATCATCGATGTCGCCGACGTGCAAGCCGCCGCTGAGCAGCAAGAAGAGCAAGGCGAAGGTCAGCGTCGTTCCCGCCGTACCCCGCGCAATCAGCGCATCGAAGGGCAACGTCGCAAGCGCATCAACGAAGAGGCTCGTGGCCAGCGTGAAGACGAAGCACAAGGTGAAGTGCAGCTGACTACCGCGGCCCAGGCCGATGCGGCTCAGGTGAAGGTGGAAGAACCGGTTGTGCCTGTCATCACCATTCCGAGCGCAGAAGCGGTTGCAGCAGCCCTGCAGGCCTCCGCCGCTCTGACCGAGCACGTGGTGGCTGAAGCCGTTGCTGAGGAAGCGGCAGAGCAAGCACTGGCAGCCCAGGCAGTGGACGCGCCCTCCACTGACGAAGTTGAACAGGCTGCGCAAGCAGACGCTGAACCCGCCGCCGAAGTGGCAGTTGTCGAACCCGAGATGGTCGAACCTATCGTCGACACCGCCTCTCATGACGAACCTGTAGCCTTGATCGACGCTGTCGAGCAGACCCAGCAAATGGAGGCCATCCCAGAAGAGGTTGCACCGGTTGCTGAAGCGGCACCTGTCGTGATCGCTGAGGAGACGGCCACCGCCGAGGCGAAGGTCGTCGAGATGCCGGCTGCAGTGGTGCAAACCGAGCCAGCAACCAGCCCCGAAGTGAAGGTCAGCAAGGGTGCCGGTGTATTGGCCCGTGCCCGCAAGGCTTATGCCCCCATGGCAACGCCGGCTGCGGCTCCTGCCCCGACACCCCGTGAACCCGTGGAGTACGCTCCCCTGGTACGCAGCGAAGTCGTGACCTCCGGTCGCCACGGTGGCAGCACCGCTGCCAGCAACGTGGCAACCAGCCCGGCCGGTCGCCCCTGAGCAGACTCGTTAGTCTGAATAAAGAGCCACACATCGTGTGGCTCTTTTTTTATCTCTTTTTTTGGGCTGACATCGCCTTGCTCTCCCCCCTGCCCATTCTTCGATATCCGCCGCTTTCCCGATGTTCAGCGACCACACACAGTCCAAACAAGACGTGAATAACACACCAGACAGAGAATTCATCTCTGTCAAAGCATCACGACATGCTCTGCTTTGTCGACAGGGTCCGTGCATTGACAGCATATGAAGCCATTGGCAAACCGTCTGGCAGCGTTCCCCTTTGGTAGCACAGTCGGTGTGTTCAGTGGTGGCTGAGACAACCCAGGTTGAACGGGAATGCCAGACATAGGGCAACCTGTGGCGCTCTTCACTCTCATCATTTCTGGTGAGGAACATAGGCACGTTGCACACCCTCCCTTCTGCTTTACGTGCAAGCATCGGCTTGTAACAAGGCATCACACAGACAGGTCCCCTCACTGTGCACAACGAGTGGCTCAGGGATGTAGAGAAGCCAAAGAGGTGATAGATAATGTCATTCAACTTCTTGTCTGATGGCATACAGCTATTACTCATTGAACTATTGCCGTATGACGTGACATTCACCAGGCAACAAAAAAGGTTCTTCGCGGGATCTTGGGGAAGTGGAAGTTGACAGACAGGGTGCTGGTAAACTGGCTGTCTCCAAACACACCACCACCATCACCCTGCTGTCGCCGTGCATCATATTGATATTGCCTCCTTCTGGCCAGGTTATACC
>NZ_JAGKRI010000113.1:0-15374 GCF_017939255.1 Aeromonas sp. Prich7-2 | reverse complement strand
TGGTGGGCATTCCCGCGGAATGCATGGTGTTTTTGCTCATGGGGGGAGCGTATCTAAGGAGCAGGATCAAGCAAGCAGGAAAGTGGGATCAAGAGACGATCGTCTCATTTTTCCTGTGTCAATACTGTTCCGGTGAATACTTACGCTTCGGGCGTGTCGGTTTTTTTTTGCGATTAAATCAGATCACAAACGAAGCCTTTTTTCTATCTATTTCAATTGGTTGTAGCTAAAGATCCTGTACATGAGTGCAACCTGCTACTCGCTGCTGGAGACAGCCAAAGCCAATGACCTGGAGCCATCAGCGTATATCAACCATGTGCTGGCGCAGATCGGCGAGGCCGATAGCCTGGAAAAACTCGAAGCCCTGCTACCATGGAACGTCCCGCTGGAGCCCATTGCAAAAAAAGTGGCGCAATACAACGAAGGCAAGTAGGTCGATTTAGCGGCGCTTACTTGGAAAGTTCATGACATGTTGTGCCAACTGCATCTTGAAGTTAGGAGCCAGTGTGGCGATTTCAGTGGGTCAATGCAACTGTGTGAAAAATCAATAATTAGGGGCCCCGCATCTCCATCCAGTTATGGCCCTCGACGGAGAGAGGCTGATGCACTCCGCAACTTTGCAGGAGTTCATCCACAAAAGCGGGCACCAGCAAGGAAGCCGGACCATAACGTTTTTCATCAAACTGGCTGCCCACTTCGCTCGGCTCCAGATTGAGCTCCACCGTATGGGCACCGTTCAGGCCGGCCTCATGGACGAATCCGGCGGCAGGGTAGACCGCCCCGGAGGTCCCGATGGAGATGAAGAGATCGCACTGAGCCAGGGCCGAGTAGATGCGGTCAAGTCCGAGGGGCATCTCCCCGAACCAGACCACATGGGGGCGCAGCGGGTGGGGAAACTGGCAGCAGGAACACAGCTCTTCCTGATGGAGATCCCCGCGCCACTCGATCACCTGACCAGAGCCCGGGCAGCGGGCCTTGAGCAACTCGCCGTGCATGTGGATGAGGTTCTTGCTGCCGGCACTCTCGTGCAGGTTGTCGATGTTCTGGGTGACCAAGGTGACGCGCCCCGGCAGCAGGCGCTCCAGACGGGCCAATGCATAGTGGGCCGGATTGGGGTGGATCTCGGCGCGCTGCAACTGATGGCGCCGTGCATTGTAGAAACGTTGTACCAGTTCGGGATCCCGCGCATAGCCTTCAGGGGTGGCCACGTCCTCCACCATGTGCTCTTCCCACAGGCCATCACAGGCCCGGAAGGTCTTGATACCGGATTCGGCCGAGATGCCGGCACCGGTGAGGATCACGATATGTTTGGCTGACTGCACCATGGTTGTTCTCCTCCAACGGGTAACAGGCTGACCTTAGCACAGGAGCAAGAGGCGGCCCATTCGCCCTTGGTCTTAGGCCGATGGGAGCACAAAGCTCGCCATGGGCGCGAGATCCAGCCTGGCAAAGACCATCTCCCGTCCTGTCACCAGGGTAAGCGGCAACCCGAGCCCCTTGAGCAGAGCCAGCATGGGGCGATTCTGGCCGAGCACTTCCGCCGTCCACTCCCGGATCCCCTCCCCGTATGCCAGCCGCGCAAGCGCCAGCAGGATGCGACGCCCGGCGCCGCGATGCTGAAAATGATCCGCGACGATGCAGGAAAACTCGGCCCTGTCCGGGTGCAGGCGCCGGCGAACGGACTGGGCCATGGCAAGCGGCCCCCCCTGCTCGTCGGTCAGCAGCAATCCTATCTGGGGTTCTCTGGGGTAGTCGAGAAAGAAGGCGAGCTGCTCGGCCGTCGCAGGCTGCTTGGCCCGCATGAAGCGCAAATAGACGCTCTGCTCGCTCAAGGCGTCATAGGCCGCGCATATTCGCTTCGGGTCGCTGCCCGCCAGCTCCTGCAAGCGGCAAGTCAGCCCCCCCACCACCATCGTCATCGGCAAGGCGGCCCGTGAGGCGGGAGCCGTCCAACCCGACATTCCCTGCCACAAGCGCGGCTCATCGAGCGGCCAGCAAAGATAGCGAGCCATTTACCAGCGCCCTGCCACGCCGCGATCCTGCCACTGGGCGGCATCCTGCAGGTTGAAGGGGTCGTCGAGGTAGAGCGCGATGCCAAGCTCCCGGGAGCGCTGGATGAAGCGGGCCAGCAAGGAGTCGGCAGCCATCGCCTCCAGTTCGGGCAGCAGGTGTTGCCCGAGCAGCAAGGATTGCAACGGCAGACGCTCGATGAGATCAAACGGCAGGTGCTGGGCATGATCGAGCAGCAGCGCGAGTCTGGCCCCCGCGAGGCTCGCCTGCAGCACCAGGGCGAAACGGTCCGCCTGGCTCAGCAGGTGATCCCGTCGGTGGATGACCAGGGTGAGTTCGCTTGCTTCTCGTCCATGCTGCTCGAGCCAGAGCTTGAGCGGCTCCCAGTGAGGGGAAAGACCGCTCAGGCTCAGCCAGATCGGCAGCGTGCAGGAAGCCGCATCTGCCAGCAGCCCAAGCTGTCCTCTCGCCTCTCCCTGCCAGCTACGCACGGTGCGCTTGAGCCCGCCCAGCCTGCGCTGACGCTGGGGGCCAAGATAGAGCATCTTGAGCAGACGCAGCAGATCGTCGCTTTGCAGCGGCTTGGCCAGGGCGGCCAGCACGTTGAAACCCGCATCGTGCAGGAGACGCCGGGCGCCGTCTATCAGGGTCTGATCATGAGCGGAGAGCAGGATGATGGGCAGACCGCTGTGGCGATACTGGGGATGGCTCATCAGCAGGCTGATGGCATCCTGCTCCGCTAGGCTGAGATCACAGATAAGCAATCTCACGCCCCCCTCTTCCAGCGCCTTGAGGCACCCTTCGCCATCCTGAACCCAGTGGCAGGGCAACCCCAGTCCCTGGATCTCCTGCTGAATGCAGGCTCCCTGGAAGGGGTGATCTTCGAGCAGCAGGATCTGGCACTGGGCGAGCCAGGCACGCCACCCCTGCTCCCGTGCCTGCAACCCCTCGAGCCAGGGATCGCTGAGGCGATAGATCCCCGCCCCGGGAGCCAACAGATGAGGCAGATAGTCGGCCCCCTGATGAGAGGCAGGATCAAACAGGGCGATGGCCCCGGCGGCAAACAGTCCTTCCCATTGCCAGCCGGCATCGGGTCGGGTGCGGTGCAGATTGGCATAGGCCGGCAGGCCCGCTCCCTTGACCGCCAGATGGGAGACGGCGTCCAGGGCATAGACGCTGACCGGGTAAAAAGTTGGCTCCTGGCTGTCATCAGACTCCAGCAAGTCCATCAACTCTTCATCTGTGATGATCATCTCATGCTCTCTCGCCCAGTTGTCGGCAGACCTCTTCCACGCACTGCCTCAAGGCGGCTGCAAGGGGATGTCCGGGGGCCTCCTGCCAACGGTCGATCACCTCTACCAGGGGGGTAGCCCCCACCATTTTGGCGGCCCCCTTCATCTTGTGTAAAGCCGTATTGAGGGCCTTCTCGTCCCCTTGTGTGACACACCGCTCAATGTCGGCCAGATCATGGTGAACCGATGCCAGATAGATGTCTACGAGGGCCGGGCTGAGGGACACGGGCAGGGAAAGGGCTGCCGTTGGCTGCGGTGCCTTCCCCCCGTCATGGGGGCCAAAGACGGTACGAAGCAATACGGCCAGATCCCTGAGCAAGACGGGTTTGTCCAGATGGCCCTGACAGCCGCATTCCGCCAGTCGCTGCGCCGCCTGCTCGCTGAGATCCGCGGTGATCACGTAGACGGGTAGATGCTGCCAGCGTTCATCGGCGTGCAATTGCCTGCAGAGCTCGGCGCCGTCCATCACCGGCATCTGCAGATCCGTCAGCACCAGATCCACCGACTCCGATTGCAGGATCTCCAGTGCCAGACGGCCATTGGCCGCGCTCAATACCCGGGCCCCCAGCTGACCCAGCTGCATGCTGATCAGCATTCTGTTCACCTCGTGATCTTCCACCAGCAGCACCCGCCTGCCTGCCCCCGGCAGGTCCGTGATCTCCTCGGCGCCACGGACGAGTCTGGGCTGCAGCAGGCTGACCACGGAGCCCGGGATCCAGGGTTCCCCCTGCCAGTACCAGGCGCGCAAGCCCCCATCGTCCTGCATGGCCCCAAGGCAAGGTGCCGCCGGATCCTCGGCCACGCCAAACTCTGCGAGCCAGGCCCGCATATATTCGAGCTCCCCGGGCAACAGTTGTAGGGAGACCGTCTTGACGCGCGGTTGCCAGGGCGCCTTCTCCTGCGCATGCCTGAGGGGCAACGAGCAGAGGAAACGGCTACCCCCGCGAGCCAGAGGCTCGACCCGGATCTCGCCCCCCATCTGCTCCATCAACTGGCGGCAGATGGCTAGCCCAAGCCCGGTTCCCTGGGCTCTGGGCTGGCCAGGCTCCTCCCCTTGTTCGAAGGGCAGGAACAACCGGGGCAACAGCTCGGCACTGATCCCGGGCCCCTCGTCGTCCACCCCGCACAAAATCCACTCCCCTTGTCGCCGGGCCCAGAGCACCACCTCTCCCCGCTCGCTGAACTTGATGGCGTTGGAGAGCAGGTTGTGCAGCACCTGTTGCACCCGGTGGGGATCGAGTTCCATCAAGGCGGGCAGCGCCGGGTCGAGCGCCAGGCGCAGTTGCAGATGGCGGGATCGCGCCTTGGACCAGTGCACCGCCGCCACGTGTTCGCACAGCTCCACTAGATCCGTGGGCTGTACAGAGAGGCGCAACTGACGCGTCTCGTTGCGGCTGAAGTCGAGCACGTCGTTGAGCAGCCCGAGCAGTTCATTGCCCGCCTGCCTGACATGGGCCAGAGCCGAGGCCTGCTCTGCATTGAGTCCGGTCTGCTCGAGCCACTCCAGCAAGCCGAGCATGGCGTTCATGGGGGTGCGGATCTCGTGGCTCACGGCGGCCAGGAAGCGCCCCTTGGCAAGCACGGCCTGCTGGGCCTGCTCGTGGGAAAGCTGCAGGGAGTGCTCCTGCTCCACCCTGGCCGTCACATCCTGCACCACCCCGTAGATCCGCCACCCCTCCCCCTGACGGCGCCCCCTGCCGGAAAATTGCAGCCAGCGGGTTCCCTTGGCGGGGTGCTGATAGCGCAGCAGATGGGAGAAAGGTCGCCCGGCTTGCAGCATGGCCAGCATGGGGGCTCGCATCTCGCGCCTGTCCTGGTGGGAGATGCGAGTCAGGGTCTCGTTGGGATTGACCCGGATCTGCTGGCTCGCCAGCCCCAGCAGTTCGTGACTGCCCCGGCTCACAAACTCCACCCGGGTGATGGCTCCCCCCAGCAGGGTGAATTGCAGCACCACACCGGGCACCGTATTGGTGAGGGCGCGCAGGCGCCGCTCTGCCTGACGCAGCAGGCGGGTACGCTCGCGCAGGGCGCTGATGTCGGAGAGGGCGATAAGATCCCCTGCCGGTGCCTGGGGGCCCAGTCGCAAGGGGATCTGGGCATAGGAGTAGACCTGCTCGTGCAGCGCCAGCTCCCCTTCGGCGCCCTGCAACTGTGGCGCGGGCAGCACCAGATCGGCGGCGTAGCGCGCCTCCATGCGCTTGGCCCGCTTGTTGCGCTTGATCACCTCCCCTTTGTCATTGCGCAAGAACACGGGCACGGGGAGCGCCTGGAAGAGAGACTCCCTGAACTTGCTTTCCAGCGCCAGCGCCTGCTCTACCTTGTGACGCTCGCGGGCCTCCTGGGCCAGTTGCTGGCGGGAACGCCAGACTGACCAGATCACCGCCATGCTGATCAGCAGTGCCAGCAACACGGAGCCAAGCCAGAAACCGTAGCTGACCCCTTCCTGCTGGTTGACCACCAGGCGACGCCAGCGTTGCACCAGCTCGTCCACCTGCCGATCATTGAGGGTCATCAGGCTCTGATCCAGCACCCCTGCCAGGCTGGTCTGTTCCGGCCGGATGGCAAAACCGAGGCCGAAACGCTCCGGCAATTCGGTGATGGTCAGCTCGCTCAACTGGTTGTTTCGAATGGGATATTGGAGCTGGTACAACTCCGCCAGCATGGCCTGGGCATCCCCATGCCGCACCGCCGCCAATCCCTGCAGCAGGTTGTCGGTCACCTCCCACTCATGCTGGCCGAACCGGGCAAGCAGGCCGGGATCATAGAGCATTCTCGGGACCACCACCTTGCCACTGACGTCCGCGAGGGAGGCAGGCCCCCTCTTGCTGCGACTGACCAGAGCATAGCGGCTGGTCGCCACCATCCGGGTGAAGTCGAACTCCTTGTTCAGGGCGGCGGACTCCATCAGCCCGACCATCATGGCGGCATCGCCACTGCGCAGCAATGCCAACGCCTCCTCCCGGCTGGCGGCGGGTACCAGCTCGAAGCGCAGCCCTGTCTGCCGACTCACTTCCCGCAAGACATCCGCACTCCAGCCAATGAGCTCTCCCTGCTGGTTGACACCGCTGTATGGCATGAAGCCGGGATCCGCCACCATCTTGATGGTGTGGGCCTTGCCGACCAGCCAGGCCTGCTCCTTGTCGGTAAAATGCAGAGGATTCACATCCTGCTCACCCTGAGGCAGATACTTGCCCAGATCCCGGTAGAGACTGCCCGGCGGCAAATAGCGGATGGCCGTATCCACCAGCTCCAGCAACTCGGGCTGGTTGCGCATCATCAGCCGGTAACTGATGACCAGATCATCGCTGCGAAGACGACGAAGGCGCAGCCCTTCATCCGGGAATTCCCGCATCAGGTAGCGCAGTTGCAGATAATCGCCGAGATAGGCGCTGCCCTTGCCGGCCACCAGGGCACCATACCAGTTCTCGGCATCGGTCAGCTGTTGCTGGGATGAACCTGGATAGAGACGCTTCAGGATCTCCTGGGCCTGCCAGATAGGTGACACCAGAAACTGCGCCTGATCGAGCTCACCCCGATAGAGGATGGCGGACTCCGCTTCCATCATGGCCCGGCTCAAGACGGTATCGCTCGAGTTCGACCGGGCAGGCCCGACGTGAGGAATGAGATCGCAGCGCCCGTTCAGCAGATCCTGCGTCATGGCTGCCCAGCTCGGCCGCTTCTCGACATGCACCGGTACCGGCAACAGCTCTGCCAACCGCGTCATGCGATCGATAAGCAGGCCCCCCTCCGCCTCCAGATAGGGAGGACGTTGCAGGGCCGGGTAACAGAAGGTCAGTCCGGTGAGCGAATCGGCATAAGCCTGGGCACCCGGTGACAGCGGGAGTATGGCGGCACGCAGTGGCAAGGCCAGCAGCGCGCCGGACAACAGAAGGATTTTTATCATCGGAATGGAAAAGCCAGGCGATTGCCTGGCTTTTTGTCACTCGTTGGGTTCAACATTTTCTACCCTGGCCTTGAGCTTCTGGCCGGGCCGGAAGGTCACCACGCGACGGGCGCTGATGGGAATATCCTCCCCCGTCTTGGGGTTGCGTCCGGGACGCTGGTTCTTCTCGCGAAGATCGAAGTTACCGAAGCCGGAAATCTTGACCTGTTCGCCACGCTCGAGCGCCTGTCTGATCTCCTCAAAAAAGGCTTCCACCATATCTTTGGCTTCACGCTTGCTCATCCCGAGCTGGGTGAACAGGTGCTCTGCAATGTCGGCTTTGGTAAGCGCCATAGATCAATCCCTCAAGGATGCATTCAACTCTTCACCGAGGGCCCGCACGACATTGTCCACGGTCTCGGCGATCTCTTTCTCCTCCAGGGTGCGCTGGGTGTCTTGCAACACCAGGCTGATGGCCAGGCTCTTCTTGTCCTCTGCCATACCAGCGCCCTGGTATACGTCGAACAAGTTTATTCCAACTAACTGATTTCCGCCAACTTTTTTAATTACTGCCAGAACGTCGCCTGCCAGGATCTGTCTGTCAACCACCACGGCGATGTCGCGACGGTTGGCCGGGAACTTGGATACTTCGGCAGCAACCGGCACCTTGGCCGGCGTCAGTTTGTCCAGCTCCAGCTCGAACATGACAGCGCGGCTCTTGAGCCCCAGCTTCTTCTCGAGGCTCGGATGGATCACGCCGATGTGGCCGATCACGACGCCATTACGCAGAATGGCTGCGCTCTGGCCCGGATGCAGGGCACTGTGCTCGGTGCGCTCGAAGGTGAAGGTAGCCCCTTCGGCAGTCAGATCCAGTACCGCTTCCAGGTCACCCTTCAGATCGAAGAAGTCGACGGGACGGGCCTTGACATCCCAGTGCTCGTCCCCCTGGTTGCCGGTGATGATGCCGGCCAGCATGGGTTCCTGACGGATGCCGTTCTCGGCATTCTCGTCCTTGATGAAACGCAGGCCCTGCTCAAACAGGCGCACGCGTGGCTGCTGACGGTTCTGGTTGTAGACCACCGCCTGCACCAGACCCGGGAACAGAGAGACGCGCATGGCGGACATCTCGACCGAGATCGGGTTCGGCAGCACGATGGCATCGCTCTGCGGGAACAGGGTTTGCTGGGTCTTGGGATCGACGAAGCTGTAGGTGATCGCTTCCTGGAAACCGCGATCAACCAGCAGGTCGCGTACCCGCTTCAGGGTCACCTGCCCTTCAGCCTGCTCCACCATCGCCAGAGAGGCGGCGGGTTTCAGGTTCGGGATGTTGTTGTAGCCGTAGATGCGGGCCACTTCCTCGATGAGGTCTTCCTCGATGGCGATGTCGAAACGCCAGGAGGGAGCCAGCGCGGTCCAGCCGTCAGTATCCACGGTTACCTGCATGCCCAGACGAGTCAGAATTTCGACCACCTGCGCATCCGCCACGCTGATGCCGATCACCTTGTCGAGCTTGGTGCGGCGCAGCTTGATGGGGGCAGCCTTGGGCAAATGGGCATCGGATTTGACTTCGATGACCGGACCCGCTTCACCGCCGCAGATGTCCAGCAGCAGACGGGTGGCACGATCCATCACCTTGGCCTGCAGCTCGGGATCCACCCCGCGCTCGAAGCGGTGGGAAGAATCGGTATGCAGACCGTAGGCACGGGCACGGCCGGTGATGGAGAGCGGCGCGAAGAAGGCGCACTCCAGCAGGATGTCGGTGGTGGTCTCGGAGACACCGGTGCGATCGCCGCCGAAGATGCCGGCCATGCAGGCAGGGCCTTTGGCATCGGCAATCACGAGCGTGGTCTCTTTGAGCTTCACCTCGTTGCCATCGAGCAGGGTCATGGGCTCGTCGGCCTTGGCGCGACGCACCACCAGTTCCCCTTCAAGCGTCGCCAGGTCGAAGGCGTGCATCGGCTGGCCGTATTCCAGCAGCAGGTAGTTGGTGATGTCAACGATGGCGTCGATGGAACGAATACCGCCACGGCGCAGCTTCTCCTGCATCCAGAGCGGGCTCTGGGCGTGCAGGTTCAGCCCCTTGATGACACGGCCGAGATAACGGGGGCAATCTGCCGACGCTTCAACCCGGATCGGGAAGGTTGCATCGATAGTGGCAACAGCCGGCGCCCAGGTCGGCTCGACCACGTCCACGCTGTTGAGCACGCCGATTTCACGGGCAAGACCCGCGATGCCGAGGCAGTCGGCACGGTTCGGGGTCAGATCCACATCGATGCTGACGTCGTTGAGCGCGAGGTATTCACGGATATCGGTCCCGATGGGGGCATCCAGCGGCAGCTCGATGATGCCATCGGCTTCGACGTCGATGCCCAGCTCGCTGAAGGAACAGAGCATGCCGTGGGACGGCTGGCCGCGCAGCTTGGCTTTCTTGATGGTGAAATCACCCGGCAGGGTCGCCCCGACCTTGGCCACGCACACTTTGAGGCCGGCGCGGCAGTTCGGCGCACCGCAGACGATGTCCAGCAGCTCGGCCTCGCCCACATTGACCTTGGTCACCCGCAGCTTGTCGGCGTCCGGGTGCTGGGCGCACTCGACCACTTCACCCACCACCACATTGTTGAACTGGCCGGCTACCGCTTCCACGGCGTCCACTTCCAGACCGGCCATGGTGATCTGCTCGGCCAGTGCATTGTCACTCAACTCGGTGCGGACCCACTCCATCACCCAGGATTTACTGAATCTCATGTTCTCTCGCCCTTACTTGAACTGCTTGAGGAAGCGCAGGTCGTTTTCGAAGAAGGCACGCAGGTCATTGACCCCGTAACGCAGCATGGTCAGGCGCTCAACGCCCATGCCGAAGGCAAAGCCGGAGTATTTTTCCGGATCGATGCCGACCGAACGCAGCACGTTCGGGTGCACCATGCCGCAGCCCAGCACTTCCAGCCACTTGCCGTTTTTGCCCATCACGTCCACTTCGGCGCTCGGCTCGGTGAACGGGAAATAGGAAGGACGGAAGCGAATCGTCAAGTCTTCCTCGAAGTAGTTGCGCAGGAAGTCGTGCAGGATGCCTTTCAACTCGGTGAAGCTGGCATGCTCGTCAACCAGCAGGCCTTCGACCTGGTGGAACATCGGGGTGTGGGTCATGTCGTAGTCGTTACGATAGACGCGGCCCGGCGCGATGATGCGGATCGGCGGCTGCTGATGTTCCATGGTGCGGATCTGCACACCGGAGGTGTGGGTACGCAGCATCAGATCAGGATCGAAGTAGAAGGTGTCGTGATCGGTACGCGCCGGGTGGTGAGCCGGGATATTCAGCGCATCGAAGTTGTGGAAGCCATCTTCAATCTCGGGACCACGGGCAACCTTGAAGCCCATCTCGCCAAACAGGCGCTCGATGCGCTCGATGGTGCGGGTCACCGGGTGCAGACCGCCATTCTCGATGCGGCGGCCCGGCAGGCTGACGTCGATGGTCTCGGCGGCCAGCTTCTGGTTCAGCACGGCGACTTCGAGGGCTTCACGACGCGCGTTTAGGGCATCCTGAACCTGCTGTTTGGCCTGGTTGATCACGGCGCCCGCTGCGGGACGCTCTTCAGCGGACAGGGCACCCAGTCCCTTCATCTGCTCGGTAAAAAAGCCCTTTTTACCCAGATATTTGACCCGGATTTCGTCGAGGGCGGCGATGTCGCTCACGCCCTCAATTTCGGCCTTGGCCTGGCCGACTACTTCTTCAAGCTGTTGCATGTCTTCCTCGTCACCACTCCCGGAACAGGAGCCTTTAGGCTAAATAAGGTCAAGAGGGGAATAATACAAAAAAAGCCCCTTGGCTGACCATAGTTATGACGGGCTTTTCTCCCTGCAAATCATTTTGTTATATGGATAAAGCCACAAGCCAGATGCAACAGGATTAAGACAAGCGTCGTTTGTTCTAGTTTGTTGGCATATGGAAGGATAAAGCATTCATGAACCTGGCATGCTACCTGCCTACGCTCAAAAATGAGCAACAAAAAAGGAGGCCTGAGCCTCCTTTATTTTTATAACAGAGCTGGATTAGACCAGAGCTGCTTTAGCTTTTTCAACCAGGGCGGTGAAAGCCAGCTTGTCGTGAACGGCGATATCGGACAGGATCTTGCGATCGATCTCGATGGAAGCCTTCTTCAGACCGTCGATCAGACGGCTGTAGGACAGACCGTTCTGACGGGCTGCAGCGTTGATACGCGCAATCCACAGTTGACGGAACTGACGCTTCTTCTGGCGACGGTCACGGTAGGCATACTGACCAGCTTTGGTTACCGCTTGTACCGCTACGCGGTAGACACGGGAACGGGCGCCGTAGTAACCCTTGGCGGCTTTCATTACTTTCTTGTGACGAGCGCGAGCGGTCACACCACGTTTAACTCTTGGCATTTTTCACATCCCCCCTTATGCGTACGGCAGACAAGCGACAACACGTTTGTGGTCGGCAGCGGAAACAAAGAACTTCGGTCCCAGCTGACGCTTACGCTTGCTGCTCTTCTTGGTCAGGATGTGACGCAGGTGGTTGTGCTTGCACTTGAAGCGACCTGAGCCAGTCTTCTTGAAGCGCTTTGCGGCGCCCCGGTTGGTTTTCATCTTCGGCATTTCATACTCCGCATTGTGAGTGACAACAAAATCGCAAGGCGAACCGACTCATGGGGCCAGCCCCATGAGTCAATTTCTTGTGGGCCTTAAGATTTCTTCTTGGGTGCGAGGACCATCACAGCTTGACGGCCTTCGACTTTCGGGAACGATTCGACTACGGCCAGCTCTTCCAGATCGTTCTTGACGCGCTCGAGAACCTTGATACCAAGATCCTGGTGGGCCATTTCACGACCACGGAAGCGCAGGGTGACCTTTGCCTTGTCCCCGTCTTCCAGAAAGCGAACCAGGTTGCGTAGTTTTACCTGATAGTCGCCTTCGTCGGTGCCAGGACGGAATTTGATTTCCTTGACCTGGACGACTTTCTGCTTTTTCTTCTGTTCTTTGGTGGTCTTGCTCTTTTCGTAGAGGAATTTGCCGTAATCCATGATCCGGCAAACGGGCGGCTCAGCGTTCGGACTGATCTCGACCAGATCCACTCCTGCCTCAAGGGCCAAGTTCAGCGCATCCTGAATGGAGGTGATGCCAATGGCTTCACCATCCAGACCAGTCAGACGAACTTCTTTCAGACGGATCTCTTCATTGATCCGGTGAGCGCGGGCTTGCGGTTGCTTGCCCAGTTTTTTTCCGCCTTTTATAGCTTATTCCTCCACTTTCTTTTGTCCGCGGGTCTGAACTTCCTGGGTCAACAGAGCAATCAGCTCTTCAACAGGATAAGAGCCCAGGTCAGCCCCTTTACGAGTACGCACTGCAATCTTGCCGGCTTCTACTTCTTTGTCGCCGCAGACCAGCATGAAGGGTACTCGCTTCAAAGTATGCTCGCGGATTTTAAAGCCAATCTTCTCATTTCTCAAGTCCGCTTTTGCGCGAAGGCCCGCATCATTCAATGCCTTGGCAACTTTCACCGCATAATCGGCCTGGTTATCCGTGATATTCATGACCACGGCCTGAGTCGGTGCCAGCCAGGTCGGGAACAGACCGGCGTACTCTTCCGTCAGGATCCCGATGAAGCGCTCCAGCGAGCCCAGAATGGCGCGGTGGATCATCACGGGGATGTGGCGCTCGTTGTCTTCGCCCACATAGGTGGCGCCAAGACGGCCCGGCAGGGCAAAGTCGAGCTGCACGGTACCACACTGCCAGGCACGATCAAGGCAATCGTGCAGGGTGAACTCGATCTTGGGACCGTAGAAAGCCCCCTCGCCCGGTTGCAGGTCGTACTTCAGGCCGTTGAGTTCCAGCGCCTCGGCCAGCGCGGCCTCGGCACGATCCCAGGCTTCATCAGAGCCGATACGCTGCTCCGGACGGGTCGAGAGCTTGACCACGATGTTTTCGAAACCGAAGGTGCCGTAGACGTCATAGACCATGCGGATGCACGCAGACACCTCTTCCATGATCTGCTCTTCGGTACAGAAGATGTGGGCGTCATCCTGGGTGAAACCCCGTACCCGCATCAGGCCGTGCAGGGAGCCTGACGGCTCGTTGCGGTGGCAGGAGCCGAACTCGGCCATGCGCAGCGGCAGATCGCGGTAGGATTTCAGACCCTGGTTGAAAATCTGCACGTGACCCGGGCAGTTCATCGGCTTGATGGCGTACTCGCGGTTTTCGGACTGGGTGGTGAACATGGCCTGGGCGTATTTTTCCCAGTGACCTGAACGCTCCCACAGCACGCGATCCATCATGAAGGGGCCTTTCACTTCCTGATAGTCGTACTCTTTGAGCTTGCCACGGATGAAGGTTTCCAGCTCGCGGAAAATGGTCCAGCCATCGTTGTGCCAGAACACCATGCCCGGCGCTTCTTCCTGCATGTGGTACAGGTCGAGCTGCTTGCCGATCTTGCGGTGGTCGCGCTTGGCGGCCTCTTCCAGACGCTGCAAATAGGCCTTGAGCTGCTTCTTGTCGGCCCAGGCGGTGCCGTAGATGCGCTGCAGCATCTTGTTGTTGGAGTCGCCGCGCCAGTAGGCGCCGGACATCTTCTGCAACTTGAAGTGGTGGCAATGACGCATGTTGGGCACGTGCGGGCCGCGACACATGTCGATGTACTCTTCGTGATGATACAGACCGGGCTGGTCATCACGGGCAATGTTCTGATCCAGGATCTCGACCTTGTAGGTCTCGCCACGGGCTTCGAACACGTCACGTGCTTCCTGCCAGGAGACCTTCTTCTTGATGACGTCGTAATCCTTGGCGGCCAGCGCCAGCATGCGCTCTTCCAGGGCAGCCAGATCTTCGTCGGTCAGGGTGCGGTCGAGATCGATGTCATAGTAGAAACCGTTGTCGATGACGGGACCGATGGCCATCTTGGTCTGGGGCCAGAGTTGCTTGATGGCATGACCCAGCAGGTGAGCACAGGAGTGGCGCAGAATGTCCAGACCTTCTTCGTCTTTGGCGGTGATGATGGCCAGGGAGGCATCGGTTTCGATCAGCTCACAGGCATCCACCAGTTCACCGTTTACCCGACCGGCAATGCACGCCTTGGCGAGACCGGGACCGATGTCCGCGGCCACATCCATGACGGAAACGGCGTGGGCAAATTGACGTTGGCTGCCGTCAGGCAGAGTAATGATTGGCATTAGGTGTTTCCTTATACAGTGGTGACCCCTACCAAAGGCCACATGCAGGTTGGAGAAACCCTTTCATGTCCAGCTGTTCACTCCCGAGTTTCACCGTTCACAATACGGTTGGTACACGGCAGTGGCACACCATATGGCGTGTGCAAGGCCATCCATTGAGAGGTACAGCGGGGGATTGTATCAGACGCGACAACCCAGACAAGCTGTCTTGGCGATTTTGCATACCGTCTAAGCGCGGGTGTCAACCTGTCCTACTTGCGAGGGCGCCCTTCTGCTGCCATACCCTGTACCAGATTGAGGCGTCAGCCAAAGCAAGGAGAGCATGATGTACACCTACGACATTTCATTTCCGGAGCATGCAGAAAAGCTGGTTCATCCGGATCACCTTCTCACGACTCACTGTCCCGTCCATATCGGTGAGCTGGTGATCCTGGGCGTTGACATCCTCCCCCACCTTAGCGCTTCGCGTCACAGGAGGGGGATTCCCATTACTGGGTGATAGCTGCTCGCGCAGTACCGGGTTCCTGCTTCATCGGGCGGCCTGATTGCACCGCGCCTCCACAGGCTAAAACGGCGTGTCCCGCCGCTAAAATATTGCGAGCGCCATTCACATCGGCGTTCGCCTCATAACCACACGCAGCGCATTTAAACTGGCTTTGCGTCTGGCGGTTATCCTTCGCAGTATGCCCACAACAGGCGCACTGCTGGCTGGTGTAGGCCGGGTTTATCGCCAACACCTGACCACCTCGCCATGCCTGCTTGTATTCGAGCTGGCGGCGCAGCTCAAACCAGCCCTGATCTAATATCGAACGATTCAGCCCTGATTTTGCCCGGACGTTGCGCCCCGGCTGACTGGTCATGCCCGCTGCTGATTTTGACATGCTGGCAACCTTCAAATCCTCAATGACGATCATCGCGTGGTTTTTGCTGATAGTCGTTGTGACCTTGTGAAGGTAATCGCGGCGGGTATTGGCGATATGTGAGTGCAGCCGCTGGATCTTGGCT
>NZ_JAGKRI010000112.1:0-1092 GCF_017939255.1 Aeromonas sp. Prich7-2 | reverse complement strand
GGCTTGCCTAATTTCACCTTCAAGGGCAGTGATTGACTGGCTTGTGTGGGCTACCAGACGCTGGCCAGATGCCGTCTCAGTGTCTGCTCTTCCGGCCGCATCTGCAGCATGCTGTGCATTGCTCGCAACCTCTTGAATGCTTGCCACCATTTGGTTTACTGCCGTTGCTATTTGATCTGTCTCTGCCTGCTGCTCAACTGTAAGTACATTGCTTGACTCAATATCCTTTAGTAGGCCTCGGGTGTGTTCGCTAAGCCGATTTGATGCATCACCTATGCGACCTACTATGGCGCCTGTTTCAGCTTGCATCATTCGTAAAGCAAACTCTATTTGGCCAAACTCATCGGTGCGCCCAGTGTAGAGGGATTGACTTAATGGGTTATTGGAAATATTCCTGGCTCTTTCAACCAGTCTTCCAAGAGGAGAGAGAATAGCCAAAACACTAACAGAGCTTAAGCTTCCTGACATTAAAGTGGCTAACAATAAGCTGCTTATTGATGTATCAGTAAGCATGCCGGCAGCCATTGCGCTTGATATAATACTACCCCATATGAGCAAGAGTATTTTCACGGAAAAGCTAGCAGCCAATTTCGGCCTCGCGGCCTTCCCGCTTCTCAATTGAGCATATAATTTTTCCGCAGCCAAAACCTGCTCAGGTTCAGGCTTGGTCCTTACAGACTGGTATTCAACAATCGAACCATTCTTAGCTATTGGCGTTACATAAGCACTTACCCAATAGTGGTCGCCATTTTTACAGCGATTTTTTACTAGCCCCATCCATGAGCGGCCAGATTTTAATGTACTCCACATATGCTCAAATGCAGCAGGCGGCATATCTGGGTGTCTTACGATGTTGTGAGGCTGGCCTAATAGTTCTTCCTCAGTGAAACCACTGATTTTAATGAAGTCAGGATTAACGTACGTGATATGGCTTTGAGGGGAGGTAGTCGAAAGAATATTGGCATCTTTTGGGAGTTCTAAGTTTCGACCCGTCACTGGTAAATTCTGGCGCATAAGAACCTCAAGGGTTGGCTGTTTTATTTTATTGTTTTCGGCATTAAGCCCAATTTCTTGAGCGTTACGATAAAGCTA
>NZ_JAGKRI010000111.1:0-3480 GCF_017939255.1 Aeromonas sp. Prich7-2 | reverse complement strand
ACTAAAAACTGGGAATAACGCCTTAAATGGCGAAGAAACGGTCTAAATAGGCTGATTCAAGGCATTTACGGGAGAAAAGATCGGCTCAAACTGAAAAAATGAAATGACTGAGTCAGCCGAGAAGAATTTCCCCGCTTATTCGCACCCTCCCGAGCACTGCTCGACCCCGATTTGGCGCGAGAACAAGGATGTTCGAAGCGGGCTTTGGCCGAAGCCATGGATGGCGTAGGCCAAAGTGCCGTCTGCGGCGCTCCGTCCGACCCGTTGGACGAGACGAGGGAACCCGCGAAGCGGGCGGTTTACCGGGGGAGAAGACTTTTGGTCTTTCAAAAGTCACTCGCCAAGCCGCGTAGCGGTGGCGAAATCCCTTCGAGGGCAAGGCCCTCGTGTCCTGCATGGCGAAGCCATGCCATTAAGGCGTTGGACGGCATTCAGCCGGAGAATGACGTTAGCTCCCCTCACCCTGACCCTCTCCCCCAAGGGGAGAGGGGATCAGACCGCAGGATGCCGAGGCTTCGGCAAACCACTAAAAATCGCAGCCTCGGCTGCGATTTTTTTTATTCCTGATTTCTATTTCCCCAACCCCTTGCACTGCTCTCCTCCTGCGGCGGGATAGGCGGTGAGCGTCTCATAGAGGGCGGTACGCAGGCTGCCGGATTGGCAGAAATCACAGCTGCCGCCAGCGTCGATATCGGTGATGCGGGCGCCTTGCGGCCCGTCCAGTACCAGATAGGTGCTGACAAAACGGTAGGTGCCTCTGGAGGCGTAGAGCGGGGAGCCCGGCTCGCCAAAGGTGAAGCGCACCTTGACCTCGCTGCGATCCCGGCTGCCGGCGATGGCGCGAGACGAGAGTATCTCAGAGCCCAGCAGGTGATCCCAGGCATTGGGCAGGAAGGGGTTGCCCTCGACGAAGGGGGGCTTCTCGTCCGGGGCTTCGCGAGTGGCTATCTCCCGCGCCTTGGAGGCAGCATTGAGCAGGCAGAGCAGCTCGGGGGAGACGATGTTGGGCAACGCACCGCCCAGGTCTGCCTGATAGAGGCCGCTCGGTTTGACGCTGCGCTCCCAGACCAGAAACTCGGCCACCTTGGCGCGGGCTTGGACCTGCATATCGGGGGCAGTGGCGGCCACAGACAGCCCGGACGCCAGCAGAGGCAGGGCCAGAAACGGCATCCAGTTCAACTTCATGACGTCATCTCCTTGTTATTCTTGAAAAACAGAGCCGCCATCGAGCCGGTTTATGCCGTATATTGGCCCTCTCCCTACCACAAAGGAACTGCCTCTTGAGACCCTATCCCGCCCTGTTGCTCTTGCTGGCAACCACTGCCGTTCAGGCCGAACAGGATTGTACTGCGCCGGTGACACAAACCGACATGAACATCTGTGCGTTTCAGGATTACCAGCGAGCCGATGCCAAGCTCAATGCCGCCTATAAAAAGCGGGTTGCCTCCCTGGAGAAGGCACAGCTGGAAAGGCTGAGAACCGCGCAACGGGCCTGGATCACCTTTCGCGATGCCCAGTGCCGCTACGAGGCCGGCGTCTATGAAGGGGGATCAATGGCGCCCATGGTCCACAGCAGTTGTCTCACCCAGTTGACCGAGGCGCGCACCAAAGACCTGAACACACTGCCAGACCAGCCATGATCAGAGGAGCCAACCAGATCAGGTAGGAACTGGAGGCAAGCAACAGACGGCTTGCAGGCACTCCGGTAAGTAATGATGCGAGCCCCCTCACCCTGACCCTCTCCCCCAAGGGGCGAGGGGATCAGACCGCAGGATGCCGAGGCTTCGGCAGGCCACAAAAAAAACCGCAGCCCAATGGCTGCGGTTTTTTTATAGGCTCAACCGGTTGGCGCCAGCAGCACCACCGGCCTTAGGCACGGCGCCAGCTGGTCTTGCCGGCGCTGTCTTCCAGCACGATACCCATCTCGGTGAGGCGGTTACGGGCGGCATCCGCTGCGGCCCAGTTCTTGTCGGCGCGGGCCTGATTGCGCTCGGCGATCAGGCGCTCGATTTCGGCGACCTCTTCGTCCGCTTCGTCACCCTTCAAGAAGGCATCCGGATCCTGTTGCAGGATGCCGAGCACGGCGCCCAGCTCGCGCAGACGGGCGCCCAGCGCGGCGGCAACGGCCATGTCTTCACCCTTCTGGCGGTTGATCTCGCGCACCAGGTCGAACAGGGCGGAGTAGGCTTCCGGGGTGTTGAAGTCGTCGTCCATGGCTTCCTTGAAACGGGCCACCTGCTCGTCACCACCGGCAGCAGCGGCCAGCGGCAGATCGCGCAGGGCGGTGTACATCCGCTCCAGGGCGGCGCGGGCCTGCTTCAAGTTATCTTCCGAGTAGTTGAGCTGGCTGCGGTAATGACCAGACATCAGGAAGTAACGGACGGTTTCGGCGTCATAGTGGGCCAAGACGTCGCGGATGGTGAAGAAGTTGCCAAGGGATTTGGACATCTTCTCTTTATCCACCATCACCATGCCACTGTGCATCCAGGTGTTGACGTAGTCGCCGCCGTGGGCGCAGCAGGACTGGGCAATCTCGTTCTCGTGGTGCGGGAACTGCAGATCCGAGCCGCCGCCGTGGATGTCGAAGTGGTTGCCAAGGTGCTTGGAGTTCATGGCGGAGCACTCGATGTGCCAGCCAGGACGGCCCGGGCCCCAGGGGCTGTCCCAGGTCGGCTCGCCGGGCTTGGACATCTTCCACAGCACGAAATCGAGCGGGTTGCGCTTGGCATCCACCACGTCGACCCGGGCACCGGCCTGCAGCTGTTCCAGATCCTGGCCGGAGAGCTTGCCGTAGTCGGCGTAGGAGTCGACGATGAACATCACATCGCCGTTGTCCGCCACGTAGGCGTGCCCTTTTTCCAGCAGGGTTTCAACCAGGGCGATGATCTCGCCGATGTGCTGGGTGGCGCGGGGTTCGATGTCCGGACGCACCATGCCGAGGGCGTCGAAATCCTGGTGCATGTCGCCGATGAGGCGCTCGGTGAGATCGTCACAGGTCACGCGCGTTTCGGCGGCGCGCTTGATGATCTTGTCGTCCACGTCGGTGACGTTGCGCACATAGGTGAGGTCGTATCCTGCATAACGCAGGTAGCGAGCGACGACGTCGAAGGCGACGAAGGTACGGCCATGGCCGATATGACAGTGATCATAGATAGTGACGCCACACACATACATGCCCACCTTGCCCGGGTGGATAGGTTTGAATTCTTCTTTTTGACGAGTGAGTGTGTTGTATATCTTCAGCATCTTATGACCACTGCCTGTGAGTAAAATGGCCTGCCATTCTAACCGCATCCGGTATAGAAAACGAGGCAGAAAAAGCCCCCTCTCCCCCCCAATGCTGTTCACTTAAGCGGAGCCGCATTGCGATTTACCGGAAAACGGGTCTTTGATATCTTCACCGCCCTGGGTCTCGATGGCCTGGGGCGTTTTTCTATGAACATGACGCCTATGCAGCCCCGCAACTCCGCCAACCTCCGT
>NZ_JAGKRI010000110.1:0-327 GCF_017939255.1 Aeromonas sp. Prich7-2 | reverse complement strand
AAACGCCTCATCAACACTGTACACCTCGACAGTTGGCACCATGCCTTCCAGCGTGGTCATTACGCGCTGTGACATATCACCATAGAGGGCGTAGTTGCTCGAGAACCAAACACCGCCTACGGCCTCGAAGAACTGACGGATCTGGAAGTAGGGAACACCCATCTTGATGCCAAGCGCCTTGGCTTCTGCCGAGCGAGCCACAACGCAGCCGTCGTTGTTCGATAGCACCACGATCGGGCGCCCCTTGAGGTCTGGCCTAAACAGGCGCTCGCAGGACGCATAGAAGTTGTTCACATCGACGAGGGCAATGGCGTTGGGCATGGTTTA